>CAYNQQ010000009.1:0-14090 GCA_964399385.1 uncultured Candidatus Bathyarchaeia archaeon
GCTCGTCTGCCGTGATAGGTGCGTCCCCGAACATGTAGACCCTTGTCCTCATCTCTACCGCCCTCGTTAAGCCTAAGAACGAAACTCTACATAAAGATTTGATTGAGAGAATCCTATCTCTGGCTTATTTCTGGCGAGTGGCTCTAAGTGAGCATGACTTTATGTAGAAGGATAGCCACCTTAACGATGAAGGTGGTGCGGATGAGCGGGCCGGACGTAGAGGGGCTCCCGGAATACTTCCAGGACAACCCCTGGGTCGAGATCCTCAGCCAGAGGGGCCGGGAGGACGTGGCTGATCTTGGCCCCGTTAAGGCCCCCAGGGCCTCAGGCGATCCGGCTATCAGCACGGCTCCTGATGTAGCTCAGATGTCCACCAGCCCCATCAAAGCTTCATCGGCTCCCCAGGACCAGGGTCAGGAGATCGCTCAGCTCATAAATGCTCTCATGGGCATGATGGTGAGGTCCTCGCAAGCCCAAGCTCAGGCTAATGCTCAGAACCCCATGGTGATAGTGGTGCCCATAGTGATAACGGTGCCCAGCTATGGCTACCCCATGAGCATAGCCATGCCAAATGGGGGGTATGGGGGGCTAGCCCCCCATCTTGATAGTCAGATGTCCTGTGGGCTCCTGAGGCCCGCCCCTTTGACCTGGCTCGGGAACCCCCGCACCCGCTAAAGGCCAGTTAGAAGAGGAATATAAGCCCTTCTCCATGCTCAGACTTAGGGAAATAAGATGCGGAACAGGACATAGCCGAACTGCTGGCCGTTCCACGGGATTTGCCCTACCGGAGCTACAGAAGTTCGCTGAAAATTTGGAACTGCAAATATACAGATGGCCTGAGCTATCACCTACCGCGATAGGATTTGCTGGCAGAGCGGCGCGCGGGCACAGGCTGCTTCCCGCCTACTATGTAGGGCATCCTGGCCCTGAAGACCACGAAGCTCGCTCTCATCTCGGTTAGGTAGGCGAGGGCCAGTTTCTTCCCGAGTTCCGTGAGGACGAAGACGGGTATGGAGACCCCCATCTGCATGAGGGCTCTCGGCCCCACGAGCTCCCTTATGAGCCTCGAGGCGCTCGAGCACACGAGATCTGCCCTCTCCAAGTGCTCTATCTGGTCGGGCCGGACGAGCGTGTTGCAGGTCGAGAAGACGGCTACCTCCACGCCCCTGCGGCCCTCCTCGAGGTCCCTGATGGCGCTTATATCGGCCGCCATCGGGCCTATGACCGTCACGGCTATGCGCCTGAAGCCCATCTCCATGGCCTTCTCGACCCCGGCGGGCTGGTCTATGGTGGCTCCCTCGGGGTCCAGGACCAGGCCTCCTTTCTCCTCCACCCGTTTTATCACGGCTTCTATCGGGCTCGTCCTGAGCACGCCGGACATGATGGCCCCTATGCCCTGGACGAGGTCGGGGTCCCAGGCCACGACCGTGCCCGCGCCCTCGCACACGATCACGGCGCAATCGAGTAGCCCCTTCCTCATGCACACGCTTATCGTCTCCGAGCTCCCGAAGGGGACCAGCAGGCCCAGGTCTAAACGCCTGTGGGGGCAGCAGAAGCCGAACTTCTCCATCTTAAGTCTCGTTATCCTCTCGACAGCCGACCTATCTATCTTCCTTATGCCGTAAAAGGCCTCCACGAAAGGGCAGTACTCGACCGCCGGGTCATCGAGGACCTCTATCCGCCCGTTGTCGTGCACCCTGACGCGGGCCCCTCTGCACAAGAACTCATGCACTCCCGCAACCCCTCCCCGAGGGCCTTATGAGGACCTCCTCCCCGACCCTCACGAGGTCATCCGGGCCCAGGGGCCTGCCCTCCCTCAGGACCTCGGCTCCCTCGAGCCCCAGTCTCCTCAGGAGCTCGCCTGCGGTCATGTCCTCTTCCACGATGGCTTTCACGGGCCCGGAGGGCCTGAGCCTGATTTTGGCCCTGATGCCCCCGCCCGTCCAGTAGGCCCTCCTCTCGGTCAGCTCCTTCTTCCATATCGGGGCCTTCTCCTTGATGGCGTCCACGAGCTCCATGAGGGCCCTGAAGCCCTCCTCCCTATGCTCTGAGGCCACCGCCACGCACATCACGACCTCCCCCGGCCCCGCGCTCCCTATCCTGTGCTCTATCAGGCCATCTATTATGCCGTGCCTGGCCTTCGCCTCTTCGAGAAGCCCGAGGAGGACGCGGGGGGCGAGGTCCCGGTGGGCCTCATACTCGAGCCTGAGGACCCGCTCGCCCTTACTGGTCCCCCTCACGATGCCGAGGAAGATGCAGATGGCCCCTATGTTCCCCGAGGCCTTCCTCAGCTCCTCTATTATGGAGCTCACATCACTTACCTTCTCCACCAGGCTCGCCCTCAATATCTCAGCCCCCCGAGGCAGGCGGCATGAGATCGATGACATCGCCCTCCTTGAGCCTCACGCCCCCGAGCTCCTCGGGCCCCACGGCCTCCCCGTTGACGGCCACCAGGAGGCCCTCGGGCTTACGCTCGAACAGCCTCCCGAGCAGTTCCCCGAGCGTGAGGCCCTCTCTTACCTCGAGCCTGAGCTCGCTGATCCCTGCCTCCTCGCGTAACTTGGCGAAGAAGCGGACCACCACCTCCATGTCCCGGTCCGCCTGGCACGCGAAGGGATATAAACATGACAGGCCAATAGGTCCGGGGGCCTGGGGTGAGCGTCCCCTGCGAGGTGATAGCGAGACGGTTTTTACCAGCCCTTAGGGCCCTCGTGGCGAGAGAGCTCATAGAGAGGCATGGCCTCGCCCAATCGAGGGTAGCCTCTCTGCTCGGCGTCACCCAGGCATCCATAAGCCATTACCTCTCCGCCAAGAGGGGGAAGCTGAGGGGGCTGATATGCAAGCCTGAGGAGCTTAAGTCCATGGCGAGGGAGATAGCAGATAAGATAGCGAGCGGCTCCGTGGGGCCCGAGGAGCTCCCCAAGCTGTTCTGCGAGATGTGCGCCAGGCTGAAGAGGGAGAAGGGCCTCCTGCCCCCGGGCAGGACCTGATGGTACTCGCGGGAACGTTTTTACCCCGCCAATTCCAATCCCATAGGGATGGAAGAGGAGAGGCCTGTCTTCCCGTTCTCGGCCATAGTGGGCCTTGAGAAGCTAAAACTCGCGCTCCTCCTGAACGCCGTCGACCCGAGGATAGGGGGAGTCCTCATAAGAGGGCCCAAGGGCTCGGGCAAGACCACCTGCGTCAGGGCCCTCGCCGATGTCCTGCCCACCATAAAGGTCGTGAAGGGATGCCCGTTCAATTGCAACCCCTACGACCCGACGAATATGTGTGAGAAATGCCGCCAGCGCTACCTAAGGGGCGAGGAGCTTCCCGTCGAGGAGAGGAAGATGAGGGTCATCAACCTCCCGCTCAGCGCGACGGAGGATAGGGTGGTCGGGAGCCTGGACGTGGAGAAAGCCATAAAACACGGTATAGAGGCCCTCAGGCCAGGCATACTGGCCGAGGCGAACCAGAACATCCTCTACGTGGACGAGGTCAACCTGCTC
The DNA here is from genome assembly GCA_964399385.1 of uncultured Candidatus Bathyarchaeia archaeon. Lineage (GTDB taxonomy): Archaea > Thermoproteota > Bathyarchaeia > EX4484-135 > EX4484-135 > EX4484-135. The sequence goes on from CAYNQQ010000009.1 coordinate 3,489, forward strand.
CCCGACCACCTCGCGGATGATCTCCTGGATGCGGCCGCCACGGGCTGGAACGTGGTGGAACGCGAGGGCATATCCGTGAGCCACCCGTCCAGGTTCATCCTCATAGGCTCTATGAACCCGGAGGAGGGGGAACTCAGGCCCCAGCTCTTGGACAGGTTCGGCCTGTCCGTGGACGTGGATAACATAACCTCGGTGGAGGACAGGATGGAGATCGTAAGGAGGAACCTGGAGTTCGAGGACGACCCGGAGGGCTTCCTCGAGAAGTACAAGGCCGAGCAGGAGAAGCTGAGGCAGGACATAGTGAGGGCGAGGGAGCTACTGCCCAAGGTGGAGATACCCGATGGCCTGCTGAAGGTCATATCCGAGACCTGTGTCAGGCTCGGCGTCGACGGAATGAGGCCGGACATAGTGATAGCGAGGGCCGCGAGGGCGCTGGCGGCCCTGAGGGGCCGGACGAAGGTCTCGCTGGACGATGTCCTTGAGGTGGCCGAGCTCGCCCTCGGCCATAGGACGAGAGACCACGGGAGGAAGAAGCCAGCGAGCCCCGAGGAGGTCAGGGAGACCATCCTTGAGGTGGCCGGTGAGCTCGGCCTTAGGCCGGGCAGGCCCGAGGGGGAGGAAGGCGGGGAAAGCCCCGACAAGCCCGGGAAGCTGAGGAAGATAAGGCTGGGCCGCCCGAGGAAGAAGAAAAGGTCTCTCTTCGTAAGGGAAGGAGGGCCAAGAGGGCTGGAGGGCCATAAGGCCATATCTGGTGGCCCGGTCCCGAAGGGGGCCAAGCCTGCCAGCAAGCTGAGGAGCTTCTTCAAGAAGATGTTCTCGTTTTTTCGCGTCCTGACGAGCACGTGGGGCCTGATGTATAGGGCATGGGAGTTCCCCCGCAGGAGGACCGATCTGGACTTCGAGGTAAGGAGGATGGATGAGGTCCTCAGGAGGGCCTGCGGGAGGAGGATGAAGAGCCTGGCGGAGGAGAGGAGGGGGCGCATCTGGTCCTGGCGCCCCCCGAGGGGGCCTCCGAGGGCCATCTACCTGCCGGCCACCATAAGGGCCGCCGTGAGGAGGAAGCCCAAGCTGCCCATCGAGGTGGGGGTTGAGGACATCTACGAGCCCATGTACATCTGCAGGGCCCCGGCCACCATAATGTTCATCCTGGACGCGAGCGACTCCATGTACCTGACCTACCACGTGGTGAGGAGGGCCGTCTCGTCCCTCTACCACGACTTCAGGATAAACAGGGACAGGGTGGGCCTCGTCATCCTGAAGGGCTTCAGCGCCAGGCTCGTCCAGAAGCCCACCAGGAACCTATCGGCCGTGAAGGAGGAACTCGAGAAAGTGGTCTTCGATGGCCTGACGCCCCTCGCGTCCGGGATAATGCTGGGCCTCAAGGTCCTCAAGGAGGAGGCGGCCAGGAACCCGGAGACCATCCCCCTCCTCGTGCTCGTGACGGACGGGGGTGCTAACGTGCCCCTCTCCATCGATTACTCGACCTACTCCAAGCTCCCGAAGGACGAGAGGGACAGGCTGGCCGTGAGGGACGCGATAAGGGCCGCGAGGATGGTGGGGGAGCAGGGCATAAGGATGGTCATAGTGAACACGAACCCCAATTACCGGGAGGGCCTGGAGATCACCGAGGAACTCGCGAGGGCCTCAAGGGGCATCCTCCACACGGTGGGCTCCTGAGCGGGAGCCCCTTAGTGCCTCCGGCCCGTCATCCTCCTTATCCTGGCGAGGTTGTCGAGGAGGCCCGAGAGGAGGCCGCTGAGCTCTCTCAGCCTCGTGATATCAACCTCGGCCTTCAACATCTCGTTCAGCTCGCCCAACTTGTTCAGTATGGTCTGCTCGAGGGAGCTGAGGAGTATATCGCTCGCGGCCACGGTGATGTCCTGGCCCTCCCTGACGATTATGACCCTCTTCTGGCAGCGGGCGCACCATATCTCACCGCTCCTGAGCCTGAAGAGGGGCGATGAGCAGGCGGGGCACTGTATATCGAGCATAACGGCCCCCTGCCTCAGCATATCGGCCATCCGCTTGAGGGCCTCGGCTTCCCCGCGCCTCCTGGCCTCGCCCCCGCTCCCCCGTGATGGACCAGCGCTCAACTCCCCACGACCTTAATCCTTTATGCCCTCGAGTATGGATATCACCTGCCATATCTTCGTCCTGGTCGGCACGGGCATGTTCGGGTCCTGGCTTATCTCATCCAGGATGCTTATGGCATTAGCGGCTCTCACGGCCGGGCTGAGGGTCTCGTCCATGAGGGCGTCTATGGAGTTCTTGGCGGCCCTCCTTATGTTCCTGGGCGTGGTGAAGTCCTCGCTTATGGTCTTCAGTATGGCAATTGCCTGCTCTATCTTCTCCTTGTGTCCCGCTTTCCCCTCCACGGGTTTCACCCCAGAACTCTACCGGGTGAGGCCCGGCTTTTTAATAAGCATTTTCGTCGTCTACCGCACGCCCAACTGGCCCCGCCGGGGCGAAGTCCTTTTACGCCCTACGGGCGACTAATGACTGGTGGGGGGAATGCCGAAGGTCCTCATAATAGCTGGCGATGCGGTCGAGGCCCAGGAGCTCTTCTACCCGTACTGGAGGCTGAAGGAGGCGGGCATAGAGGTCGATGTGGCAGCGCCGAGCAAGAAGGTCATCTTCACGGTCGTCCACGACTTCGAGCCCGGATGGGAGACCTACACGGAGAAGCCGGGCTACAGGTTTGCCGAGGAGTGGGTGGCCAAGGCCTTCAAGGACGTTAAGCCCGAGGAATACGATGGCCTCATAATACCCGGCGGCAGGGCCCCCGAGTACATAAGGACGTACCCGGAGCTCAAGGCCATAGTGAAGCACTTCTTCGAGGCTGGCAAGCCCGTGGCAGCCATATGCCATGGCCCGCTCGTCCTCACGGCCCTCGTCCCCGAGCACCTGAAGGGCCGGAAGATGACGGCCTACATGGTCCTCAAGGCCGATATAGAGGGCGTGGGGGCCACCTACGTCGATGAGGAAGTGGTCGTGGACGGGAACCTCATAACGAGCAGGGCCTGGCCCGACCTCCCGGCGTTCATGAGGGAGTTCCTCAAGGCCCTCGGGGCCTGAAACCCCCCCTATTTTTTAGAAGGGCGGGCAGATGGGCGTCCCACCACTCGAGCTCGTCATGGGCCTCGAGGTCTACGGGACCCGCTCGCCCGGGATAGGAGGCCGGATAAGGCAGGTGCCCGAGGACTTCGTGGTGAGGGAGGTGCTCTCAGATGGCTCCGTGGCCCCCCTCGGGCCGGGGCCCGGCTCTCCCGGTGGCTCGGGGAGCTTCCTCCTCTGCTCCCTCGTCAAGAAGGGCCTTGACACCCTTAAGGCCGTGGGGATACTGGCCAAGAGGCTCGGGATACCTGAGGGGCTCGTGGATTTCCTGGGCCTGAAGGACGCCAGGGCCCTCACGGCCCAGTTCATAACGGTGAGGGGCGTCAGGCCCAAGGGGCTGGGCGAGCTGAGGCCCGGGGAGCTTTACGTGTTCCCTCTGAAGTTCAGGCGGAAGCCCCTCGAGCCCCGGGAACTCGTGGCCAACGAGTTCTCCATAAGGATAAGGGGTCTTAGACTCGATGAGGCCGCCCTGGCGGGGAGGCTGGACCAGCTCCTGAGCGAGCTCGGGGAGGTCGGCGGCCTCCCAAACTTCTTCGGCCACCAGAGGTTCGGGACGGCGAGGCCTATCACGCACTTGGTGGGCCGGGAGATCGTCAGGGGGGATGTGAGGAGGGCCGTCGAGCTCTTCCTGGCCTACCCGAGCCCGTGGGAGGGGCCAAGGGCCAGGGAGGCCCGCTCCTACCTATCCGGGACCTGGGACCTGAAGGGCTTCCTCGAGCTCCTGCCCAGGCCCTTTTACTACGAGCGCCTCATGGCGAGGCACCTGCTGAGGAAGCCATCGGATTACCACGGCGCCCTGAGGCTCCTCCCGCTCAGGCTAAGGAGGCTCTTCGTCCAGGCCTACCAGGCCTACCTGTTCAATAGGTTCTTGAGCAGGAGGCTAAGGGAGGGCATGCCGCTCGGGAGGGCAGGACCTGGCGATTGGGTCCTGGAACTCGACGAGCACGGGCTTCCCACCGGGAGGGCCCGGAAGGCCAGGAGGGAAATGGCCCTGGGTCCCGGGCAGGCGTTAGGGCTCCCGCTCCCAGGCTTCAGGCAGGAGCTCTCGTCGGGGAGGCAGGGCGAGATAGAAAAAGAGGTCCTGGAGGAGGAGGGCATAAGGCCCGAGGACTTCAGGGTGAGATCCATGCCGGAGCTCGCGTCCCCCGGCCAGCTCAGGCCAGCTTCCGTCGGGCTAAAGCTGCTCTCGGGGCCCGTGCTAAGGGAGGACGGGCTCAACCCGGGCTGTTCGGCCCTCGAGATGAGCTTCAGGCTCCCGAGGGGCTCTTACGCCACGGTGTTCCTCAGGGAGCTCATGAAGCCCTCAGACCTCCTGGCCTCGGGCTTCTAATCGCATCTGACGTGCTTTATCCTGAGGGGCCTCACCTTCCGCAGTATCCTGCTCCTGCAGTACTGGTTGGGACATCTTATGTAGCCCCCTCGGGTCTCGAGCACGCTGAACTTTATCCTGCTCCCGCACATCACGCACTCGTACTCGACGTCCTCCTCGACGACCTCTTCCTCTGACAACGCCCGTGCCCTCAGCCCGCGGTGGCGGGCCCCTATTTAACCCTGACCCGCGGGGCCTCAAGGCTTAATTGGCGTGGAGAGGCGCCAGCACGGGGCGGGGGTTGCCGTTCCCGAAGGCCGTTGATTACCACAAGCCCGGGAGGCCTGAGGTGCCGAACGGCCTTGGTATATTCTACGTGATCGCCAGCTCGGCCTACCTCTTCTCCATATACTTCGCGGGCTCCTTCTGGGGCTTCGGGAGCGAGGCCGTGAGGGAGGGGGCCCTCCCGCTCGCGTCATGCATATTGTTCGGGGGCTTCCTGGGCCTCGTGGACGATTGGATGGACCTCAGGTGGCGCTACAAGGCCTTCACGCCCATCGTGGCCAGCCTCCCCCTGATAGCCTTAAGGCAGGGCTACCCCGTCATGGCCACCTACATCTTCGGCAAGATAGATTTCAGGGCCTTCGGCCTCGCCGGCCTCCTCTTCTACTACGCCTTCATCATACCGGCCATAGTGACCGTCACGACCAACACCGTGAACCAGCTCGGGGGCCTGAACGGCCTCGAGACCCTCTGCCCCCTCGTGGTCATGGCGGCTTTGGCGGCCGTGGCACCCGATATGGCCATCCTCCTGGCGGTCCCGATGGCGAGCCTGGCCGTCCTGGCCTACTTCAACTTCAGGGGCCGTATCTTCGTGGGGAACGTGGGCTCCTTCTCCTTCGGCATAACGCTCGCCTCCTTCGCCATAATAGCGAACAGGGAGCAGGCCCTGCTGATAAGCATAATACCCTACGTGCTGAACTCCATCCTCATCCTGGCCAATTACTTCTTCAGGGGGAAGCTCCCGAGGCTCTCCATGACCCCCGAGGGCCTCCTCTACTCGGACCACATAAGGAGCCTCCAGACGCTCCTGTGCTACAAGAGGCCGAAGAGCGAGAGGGTGTTGGTGGCCGAGATAACGCTGCTGTTCGTGCTCTCGTCCTCCCTGGCAGTGGCCATAACGTTCCTCTGATGCCGCCCGGGGATAGGTTTTATCTGGCCCCCCGCCGATCTAATCGGGGCCCGAAGTGAAGGTCAGGGTGAGGTGCCCCCGGTGCGGGAAAGTGGACGAGTACGAGCCGGTCGAGGAGGATGCTGAGGAGATAAAGGAGAAGGGCCTCTCACACGTGGCCTTCTACCACGGAGACCACGTCTTGGTGGCCTACTTCGATTCCGAGGGCTCCGTGAGGAGGGCTCTCGTCTTCAAATCCGCTGGCCCGGCCGGGGGCCCCGAGGGGCTCGGGATGACCATCCAGGACCTAAGGTCCCTGATGGGGGATGAGGGCCTCGCCCTCGCCCTTGCCGCCCTAACCTCCGGGGCGGGCGTGGTGCTGGCCTCCTCAGACCCCTCCCTGGCCAGGGAGGCCAGCTCTGGCCTGGGGAGGCTCGTCCCCGGCGCCCGCATATCGGCTGCCGAGGGGCCCGAGGAGCTCCTGAGGGCCCTCGGGAAACCCGGGAGCGTAGTGATAGCATCCCGCCGCGCCATCGAGGAGGCCAGGCCCAAGCTCGGGAAAGCCGTCCTCCTCGATCTCGATTCCGAGGTAGGGGTCAGGCTCGGCAGGAAGGAGAAGAAGGCCCTCAGGGCCCTTGTGAAGATCATCGAGGAGGCCACCGGGCTCAGGAGCGAGGGCTCCCGCGTGGCCTTCTTCAGGAGCAAGCTCGGGAGGCTAAGAGGGCTCTTCAGGAAAGCATCGGCTGCCCTCGGGGAGCAGCTCAGCAAGAAGGACGTGAGAGCCGCCGTCCGCGATCTCACGGGCACGGACAAGGAAGAGTTCGACCTGCTGTGCTTCATGCTCGAGAGGTTCGGGAGTAAATATCCGGGGAGGGCCGGCCCTCCCGCTTAGGGCTCCAGCTCCATGGCGAACGTCAGGCGGTACTCCCTGAAGCCCATCCTGCGGTAGAAGGCCAGGGCGGGCCTGTTGGAGACCAGGGCCGTCACCAGGACGAGCGTGGCGCCCCTGGATTTCATCACTGATAGGGCTTCCCCGACCAGTCTGCTCGCCACGCCCTTCCGCCTGGAGCCGGGCTCGACGTACAGGTCGTGTATGACGGCTATCCTGTGGGGGGACCGGAGGGGCCCCTCCCTCATCCTGAACAATATGAAGCCCACCACCCTGCCGTCGAGCTCGGCCACGAGGACCTGCCTCTCGTCCTCCTCCATGACCTTGAGGACCCAGGAGCGCCATTTACGCTTGTTCTCCTCGGTTGGCGGGTAGATGAGGCCCGAGACGGCCGGATCGGAGGACATATCGGACCAGAAGGACACCAGGACCTCCAGGTCCTCAGGCCTCGCTGGCCTCACCAGGAGCCCCAAGGCCGGGCATGGGTGGGCGCCCTGCTATTAAGGCCCGCTGGCCATGGCAGACCGGTGGCTGGGTCCATGCCCTCCGGCAGGTACGTGGTCAAGGGCGTGAACGTGGTCATAACGCCTGACACTGAGATAGGGGATGGGACGGTGATATGGCACAACGTCAATCTCTGGGGCTGCAGGATAGGGCGCAACTGCACCATAGGCTCCTACGTGGAGATAGGCCGCGGCGTGGTCGTGGGGGACAACTGCAAGATAGAGGCCTTTGCCTACATCCCGCCCGGCGTGAGGATAGGCAACGGGGTCTTCATAGGGCCGAGGGCCACCTTCACGAACGACAAGTACCCGGTTGTGGGGCAGGAATGGGCCATATCGCCCACCGTGGTGGAGGACGGGGCCGTCATAGGGGCTGGGGCCATCGTGCTTCCGGGCATAACCATAGGGGAGAGGGCCGTGGTGGCGGCCGGGGCCGTTGTCACCAAGGACGTGCCGGGCGGGGTGGTGGTGGCCGGCGTGCCAGCGAGGCCCGTGGGGACGAGGGAGGATTACGAGCGCAGGAGGGCCGAGCTCCTGGCCAGGGCGGGGGCCGGAGATCCGCGATGAAGGTCTGGCTCGACGCCTGCACCGGCAAGCACGTCAGGTACGCCACGGCCATAGCCAGGGAGCTCAGGGCCAGGGGCCACGAGGTCGTCCTGACCACGAGGGAGCACCCGGATACTATCCCGCTCGCGGGGGCGCTGGGCGAGGACTTCATCGTGGTCGGCAGGTACGTGCCCGGCTCGAGGAAGGGGAAGCTCATGGCCAGCATAGAGAGGATGGCCGAGCTGGCCAGGATGTTCTCCGACGAGGCCCGCAGGCCCGATTTAGCGATATGCCATCAGAGCGTGGAGCTCTGCCGCGTGGCCTTCGGCCTCGGCATACCCGTGATATGCACCTCGGATAGCCCCCACGCCGAGGCCGTCGGGAGGCTCACGATACCCTTATCGACCGTTGTGGTCATATCGAGGGCCCTGCCAGCTGGCCTCTACAGGGCCCTCGGGGCGAGGGAGGTGGTGCAGTTCGATGGGGTAGACGAGGTGGGCTGGGTAGGGAAGCCCGGCCTTACGGCTCCCGAGGAGACCCTCGCCTGGCTCGACGAGCTCGAGGGACCAATCATAATCGTGAGGGAGGAGGAGCGAGGGGCAGCCTACATGCGCGGCGGGGGCCTCATGGCCGGGGTGGCCGGGGCCCTCACGGAGCTCGGCACCGTGGTCTTCCTCCCGAGGTACGGGAGGCCGCCCGGCCTGCCGGAGCAGGCCGTGGTCCCGGAGGGCTTCGTGGACGGCGTCCTGCTGGCCCGCGAGGCCGACCTCGTGGTGGGCATAGGGGGGACCATGTGCCGCGAGGCCGCCCTCCAGGGGACCCCGGCCCTGGTCGTGGATTACCTGGGCTTCCTCCACGTCAACCGCTACCTGGCCGAGAAGGGATTCCCGATCTACCACGTCGGGCCTGAGCCTGCTGAGGTGAGGGAGAAGGCCCGGGAGGTCCTGGGCCGCAAGGAAGATGTCGAAGGGCTCCTGAGGGAGCTCGAGGACCCCGTGGATGTCATAGTGAGGTTAGCCGAGGAGCTCCGGGCCTGATCAGCAATCGTATTCCCTGCCCACGGGGCAGGCGCGCATGCAGGGGAAGCCGCAGGGCCTCCTGAGCCATCTGTTCCTGTAATAGCACCTGAACCTGTCGAAGCCGTCCGGGCCGAGGGCTCCGACGGGGCAGACGTGGAGGCATATATCGCAGTCCCCGCAGCCGTCCTCGAGGATGGGCCTATCAGGCTTCTCCACCCTGGCGTCCGTCAGGACCACGCCCAAGACAACCCTGGGCCCGAACTCAGGGTGGATTAGCAGGTTGTTCTTGCCCATCCAGCCCAGGCCTGCCAAGAAGGCCAGGGGCTTGAACTGGAGCCTGGGCATGAGGGTCCGCCTGTTATGGCCCTGGGGGCTGGGGCATACGGAGCTAAAGCCCTTCTCGGCCAGGAAGCCAGCTATGACCTTGTTCACGGCCCTGACGTGGGGATATCGGTTGTTCCACCAGCCCCCGGGCCTGTAGCGCCCTACCGTGTGCTTGAGGGCCGTGAGGTGAATTATGATGCTCCTCACGCCCGGCATGAGGTCCTCCGGCTTGTGGCCCTCGGGCAGGAGATGGCCCACGTCCTCGGGCCAGAGGACCGAGAGGTCGTCGACCAGGCCGTCCAGTATGGCCCTCAGCTCCCCGAGCGATATGTCCTGGCCCATGCTCAGCCGAAGAACTCCGTGAGCTTAACGGCCTTCTTCCTGGCCTTCCTGAGGGCCTCGAGGACCCTGTCGAGGGCCTTCCTCACCCTTGCCTCCGAGAAATCCCTTTCCTCGCAGAGGAAGCCCACGACGCCATCTACATCCGGCTCGGACCAGGCCAGCTCGTAATCGTCCGTGACCTCGGGCTCCAGGAAGATGCGTTTTATCTCCGCCGGGTCCACGGGGAACTCGGCCTCCCTGATGAACCTAAGGGCCTTCTCGAGGCTCCCGTGCTTCCTTATGAGCTCGTAAGCCCTCTTGGGCCCTATGCCCTTAACGCCCTTCGGGTTGTAATCGGTCCCGACCAGAATGGCTATGTCTATGAGCTGCTCCCTCGTTATACCGAGGCTGGACAGGAGCTCGTCGAGCCTTATGATTTCCGGGCTCACCTCCACGTAGACATCCTTGCCAGGGAGTTTCCTCCGGCCCGAGATGGTGACGTTCCTCACGAGGGCTGGCGCGCCGAAGAGGAGGCTATCGTAATCCTGGCTGGCGCAGAGGTCGGCATCACCGCGCTTGACCAGGTGGGCAGCCTGGGCCTCCCCCTCCGAGGGCGCCTGGACCCAGGGGACGCCCATCAGGGTCAGGAGCCTCTTGGCGTCCTCCACCATCTCGTCCTTCAGCTTGGCGGCCTGCTGGGCGTACTTCCTGGCCTCCTCGAGGCGCCCCTCCCTGAGGGCCTGCTCGTACTTCAGGAGGGCCTCCTCCCTTATCTCCATCCTCCTCTTTATCTCCGCCTCCTTCAGGGCCGGGGGCTTGCCATCGAACACGAACACGGGTTTTATGCCCAGCTCGAGGAGGTTCACGGTCCTGTAGAAGAGGCCGCTCAGGTGGCTGGTCACCCGCCCCCTGCTGTCCATGAGGGGCCTCCCGTCAGGACCCCTTATTATGGCCAAGAACTGGTAGAGCGCGTTGTAAGCATCGAAGGCTATGATTTTCCCGGAGAGGTCGCTGAGGCTCACGGTCTTGACCACTTCCTTGGGCACGAGGGCCCTAATGTTGACCCCCAAGCCTCTCCCACCTCAGCTCCACCTGTTTCCTGCCCCTGGCATAAGAGACCACGTAGATGAAGCCGTTCATCTCGAGCAGCATGAGGGCCTTGTTCAGCTCCGCCATGCTGACGTCCGGGTAGAAGGCCCTGACCTGGTCCAAGAGCTTGTCGTCGGTCATGCGCCCGTTCTTCTTCAGGACCTCTATTATCAACGAGTGCAGGGGCCTGACCCTCCACGTCCTCAGGGCTCATACCTCCCTCAGGCCACGATGGGCATCGGGGCCTTGTGCGCCTTCCTGTAGCGCTCCGCGAACTCCTTGTACCACTTCTCGACCTCGGGCGTTATGCTGGGCCC
>CAYNQQ010000010.1:0-13649 GCA_964399385.1 uncultured Candidatus Bathyarchaeia archaeon
GCCCGTGGCGTAGGCCTGCGTGGGTTCAAATCCCACCCCCCGCACCAGTATGGCAAACGGTTGGTGGCGCTCAGGTCGGGACCACTATATTGCTCCGTATTTCCTGGCCCATTCCTCATTAGCCTTTACCTCCTCTGGGGACACGGAGCTCCTGCGTTTCTTCAGGGCCTCTATGAAGTCCTGCATGTTGACGGGCCTGAGGGCCTCCTTGCCTATAGTCCCTTTGTCCCTCAGCTCTCTTATGGGCCTGTACCAGGCCTCCATACAGAGCTTCTTTATGTCGTCCCCGCTGAAGCCCTCGGTGAGCTCGGCCAGCCTGTCCAGATCGACGTCCGGGGCCAGCTCGAAGTTCGGTATCTTGCGTATGGTTATCTCGAATATCTTCTTCCTCACCTCCTTATCGGGCAGGGGCACGAATATCCTCTTATCGAAGCGCCTGAGGAGTGCTGAATCCAGGACCCAGGGCCTGTTGGTGGCCGCTAAGACCACGACACGGTCCTCCGGCCTGCTCATCAGCCCGTCCATCATCTGGAGGAGCTGGCCGAGCACCCGCACGGATACGGCCGATTCGGTGCCGGTCCTCTCCAGCCCTAAGGCGTCTATCTCGTCTAAGAAGATTATGGAGGGCTGACGTTCCCTGGCGAGCTCGAAGAGGACCTTTATCCTCTGCTCGGACTCCCCCACCCACTTCACCATTATATCGGCGACGCTCACGTTGAAGAACGTGGCATTACACTCCGTAGCGGCAGCCTTGGCCAGCAGGGTCTTCCCGCAGCCCGGTGGCCCGAAGAGGAGTATGCCTTTCCACGTCGGGGCGCCCTTGAAGAGCTCGGGATACTTGAGGGGGATTATTATGGCTTCCTCGAGAGCCTTCTTGGCCTCCTCCAGATCCGCTATATCCTCCCATCTCACGTCGGGCTTCTCGGGTACTATGGTGGCTAGTACCTTCTGCCTGATCTCGTCCTCCGTCCCGAGGGCGGAGGGGACCCGGGCTTTCGCCCGTTCTTCCAGCTTCCTCTTGAGCTCATAAGCCCTGTTGAGGTACTCCTCGGCCTTTGTTAGGAAGAACTGCTTGAGCTTCCTGCTGTCCGTGTGCTTGATGAGCACCATGAGGATGTCAAATGCCTCGAGGTACTTCATAATCGCGCGTTCTACATCCCCGGAGATATCATGTTGTACTGCCTCTTTTGCGGCCTTCACGGCCCGTCTATATAGCTCGAGCAAAGCCCATCCCTACCCGTATATATGGAAGTAAAGGTTTTATCTTTTACTCCTCATAGGGGCAGTGGTGGTGGTATTGCCGTTCTGGAGGCGTCCTAAGCTCGAGGACCTCATCGTCGACCTAAGGATGTACGTCAAGGAGATAGACCGGACCAAGGAGAACTACCAGCGTAGGGCCGAGGAGCTGTACAGGAAAGCCAGGAAGGCGGCCATGGAGGGCAACGAGCTCAGGGCTAAAGCCTACCTGAGGCAGCACCTCGAATGTGATAAGACCGCCTTCGCCCTCGATATGTTCATCATAAACATGGAGCAACTCATATTCGACCTGAGGAACGCCAAGGGCGTGGAGGCGATAGGCAAGTGCCTGGGTAAGATAAGCAAGTGCCTCGGGAAGCTAAAGCTGTTAGACGTGAGAGGTGTGGCGTCCGTTGTGGCTAAGGTCAACAGGCAGATGGAGAAGATAGGCCTGAGCGTCGAGAGCGTATTCGATGCCATAAAGGATTACGAGCCTTTCAGGATTGAGCCCCTGACCGAGGATGAGGTAGATAGGGCTTATGACCGTCTGCTAAGTGAGATAGCCCAGGAGGTCCCTAAGGTCCCCGAGTTAGAGGTTAAGGCCGCGGAACTCCAGAAGAAACGCGAGGAATTTAAATCCCGGTCTGAAAGGTAGCATGAGGTCGGTTGGCCATGTTCAAGCGCAAGAAGGAGCGTGAAGAGCTCATCAATAAGATGGACATGATGATAGCGGTCCTCTCCAGGCAGAGCAGATTTCTGAAGGAGCAGTACGATATATGCTATCGGCAGGCCGAGAGGCTGGCCAGGGAGGGCATAAAAGAGGCATCCAAGAAATGGCTTGCCATAGCCCTCGTGTGCAGAAAGATGAGGAGCAATGTCGAGAGCCAGATAGCGGACCTCTTCGCCAGCAGAATACAGGTAGAGGTCACTCCTCCCGAGGGGATGGATTCCGTGGTCGCGAGGGTCAACGAGCTCCTCGTTAAAGCCGAGAAGACCAGGGAGATCACCGAGAGGGCCATGGGCCAGCTGGCCGATATAACCCGCCTGAGGCTTGAGGCGCCCTCGGGGACCGAGTACTATGGGGTAAGCGCCGAGGAGCTCGAGAGGGAATTCGAGGAAATGCAGATGAAAATAGGGCTCGAGGCTGCCGAGGAGCTCCCCGAGGTACCCGGTAGGACCGCCCGCGCGCGGGAGGCCAGAAAGCTCGCGGAAAGCGAGGAGGCCGAGAGCTGACCCGATATGGACCCGCGGCCCCTTAGGGACATCCCACCCTACATGCTGACCAGGCCTAAGGCCCCAGAACTGATTAAGGCCTGGGAGGACTTCTGGACCCGGTACGTGCTGGAGCTGGCTGAGGCGGAGAACCTGAATATGGTGAGCGTGGTGGAGCTGAGGAGGCGTGAGCCGTTCAACCAGATGGATGAGGAGTCGTTTGGGGAACTCCTCAAGGTCCTCTTGAGGAGGGGTCTTGCGCGGTGGGAGGACACGAACCGCCGCCTCCTCCGTATCTACTGGTGTGGGCCGGATTACTGGATAGGCAGGATAATAGAGGCCTTGAGCTCCAAATCCCTCACGGGCCTCATAGAGGGCCCTGACGGGCTCATCGAGCTCGTGCCGGAGCTCGCCTCGCTGCCCGTGAGGGAGCTCGAAGGTCTATTAGAGCTCATGGTGGAGAAGGGGCTGGCTGTCTGGCTGGATAAGAGGAAAAAGCTATTGAGGGTGAGAAGGGGCCTTACTGCCCCGTGAGCGTGCTTCTTGTCTCCTGGCCCACCAGGGTATGCTTATGTTCTCGAGGTAAAGGCCGTACTCCATTATGTAGGAATTGACCCTCTCCTTCACGTCCTCTATTAGCTGTTCCCGGTCCCCTCTGAGGAACTCCTCCTCCGTTAGAGCTCTCGACCACACGGCATCCTTGAAGGCATTCGCCAGGTAGTTATCGACCAGCCATTTAACCAGGTCCCCGAGCCTCGTTATGCCCTGCCCTAAGACTATCTTGTTCACGAAGTTCTCCACATCCTCATCGCCGTCCTGGATGGTCAGGATGAGTTTCCCGCTGAACCCCAGGCTCTCGTATACCGTGCCGATGGGCAGGCCGTAAGGGCCTTCCTTAGGACCGGTATTCACGAGCACGACTGCTCGGACCTTCTTGGGCATCTCGTGCGCGCCTTCAGCCAGCACCTTGGGCCTGGGGACCCCCTCCATGAACAAGACGGCTCTCTGGCCCGGGCCCACTATCAACCGCTTCACTTTCTTTAGCTCCGGGTATTGGTCATTAGGCAGCACCAGGGCTATCTCATCAGGCCCTCTCGGCTTCCACCTCAGCTCCTTCTTCGACATATTCTATCGCCTCGGCCCCTGCCTTGGCCTCCTCCTCATAATAAAACGCGGGTATATACCACCTGGGGCCCGAGGGCGTTATCCTGCGCCAGGCGAGCCCTGATTCCTCCATCTTCTCGAGCACCTCCTCTATGACCTCTTTATCCCAGCCGAGCTCCGGGTGGACCATGAGCTCTGCCATGCTGAAGCCGTCCTCCCTGAGCTTCCTATCATGTTTCACCAGCCTTACCAACTTCTTAATCTCGGGCTCCAGCCCCTCCGGCCTCAAGACCAATATTGACCCCTGCCGCCGCCTCACCTCGGGTATGAGGCCCTCCTTCTCCAGATAGGATATGGATTTCTTGAGGGTCTTAGCATCTACCTCGCGTAGCCCGCCGCACAGCTCTGAGTATATCCTGTCGAGACTTACGTAAGGCCTCCCCGTCGGCGTGAGGCGGCGTATGGCGGCCAGGACCTCAGAGGCCAGCTTCTTGTGGGAGATCTTCCTCTCGCCGGCCAGCTCGGCCATCGATAGTATCTGGGCTACCTCGAGCACCTCGCCGTAAATACCGGCTTTTTCCTCGTCCATTTCCCTTACGGCCTCGGCCCTGAGGGCCTCCAGGAAATCACGGGACGAGGGATGGCTTAGGGCCCAGGAGAGGAGGCTCCTCAGCATACGGGTTTTCCTCGCGGCCCTCGATACGTCACGCGATAGCCCCGTCAGGTCGACGCCTCTCCCGAGCAAGTCGGGCAGCCCTTCGGCCAGCTCGTAGATGCGGTGGCACTCGCGCATCACGGCCAGGTTTACGTAATCGAGAACCCTCTTATCGTACCGGCCTCCCGGGGGAGGTAGCACCACCTTGAGGTCCTCCCTTAAGTGCTTAAGCTGCCTATCTATCCCGCCGAGGCCGACGGCCTCCTCCGTAAGACCGGCGAGGCGTAACTCACGCGCATAGCGCATGAACAATCTATGGGCCTTTCCCAGCATCTCCCTGGCGATACTAATGTACAGGCTATCGTACCTCACAAGCTCCTCGGCAGATAGGGGTTTCTCCTTCCTCCTCACGGCCTCATAGAGGCGTTTTAGAGCGTCTTTTGCGTAAGAGAGGAACCTGATGAGGCCCAGCCCGCTGGCCAGAGACGAGACCCACACGGGGAGCATGCCGTGGTTACAGACCGTCAGGGGCTTAAATCCATTCCTTTCCCGGGGGCTTCAGCTACCTTAATAAGGGCGGGCGCCCGCCGGACCTCGGCCATGAAGTTCCTCTTCCTGGTGTTAGACGGCATGGCCGATAGACCTGTGAGGGAGCTGGGGCGCAAGACTCCTCTCCAGGCCGCCAGGACGCCCAACATGGATTTCCTGGTTTCCTCGGGGGCCTGCGGCATAGCGGACCCCGTGGCCCCCGGGGTGCCGCCCGGCAGCGACGTGGCCAACATGGCCCTGCTCGGCTACGACCCCTATGAGCATTACACGGGCCGTGGGGCATTCGAGGCCCTGGGGGCGGGCCTCGACCTCAGGCCGGGGGACGTGGCCTTCAGGTGCAATTTCGCCACGGTTGACGAGTCCGGTGTAGTGGTCGATAGGAGGGCCGGGAGGATAAGCACGGAACACGCCTCGGTGCTGGCCCAAGCCCTCAGGGAGGCCCTTGAGGAAACCGATATAGGGACCGAGGCCCTCTTCGCCAATACGGTCCAGCACAGGGCCGTGCTGGTGCTGAGGGGCGAGGGGCTCTCCAGGGCCGTCTCGGGCACGGACCCGAAGGAGAACGGGAGGCCCCTGAAGCCCTGCACGCCTCTTGATGACTCGCCCGAGGCCAGGAGGACAGCCGAGCTGGTGAACAAGATATCGGAGCTGGCCAGGCGCGTGCTCTCGGAGCACCCGCTCAACAGGGAGCTCCCCAAGCCCGCGAACGCCATACTGATCAGGGGGGCTGGTGTCCTACCCGAGCTGAAACCGCTCGGGGAGCTCTACGGCATCAAGGGGGCCTGTATATCGGCGGTGGCCCTCATCAAGGGCGTGTGCAGGGCGGCGGGCCTCGACGTCATAGAGGTGCCGGGGGCCACGGGCTCCTACGACACGGACTTAGACGCCAAGTTCTCCCATGCCCTATCGGCTTTAGAAGGCCCTTATGACCTCGTCTTCATGCACGTCAAGGCCACGGACGTCGCGAGCCACGATCACGATGCGGGCAGGAAGGTGTGGTTCCTCGAGGAATTCGATAGGGCCCTCGGGAGGGCGCTCGGCAGGCTGGACCTGGAGGAGACCTACGTGCTCCTCACGGCCGATCACACCACGTCCGTCAGGACGGGCAAGCACGAGGGAGACCCCGTCCCCGTGGTGCTGGCGGGCCCCGAGGTCAGGATAGATGACGTCAGGCGCTTCGATGAGGTGAGCTGCTCCCGGGGCTCCTTATGCAGGTTAAGAGCCATAGACCTAATGCCCATAGTGATGAACCTACTGGGCAGAGTAGAGAGGTTTGGCTTCTGAGACGTAGGTCTTCGTGGCCCCGGGGATCAGCTCTCCTACACGCCCCTTGAGTATGACCACATCCCCTATCTTCTTTATGCCGGTCCACGGGATATCGATGCTCGTTATCTTAATCAGCCTCCTCTCCTTCTTCCTCGGCACCTTGATGCCCACCCTCTCGGCCCATGCTACCACGTGCTCCTTGGTTATCTGGTCGGGTTTTATGCCCAGGTCCTTGGATATCCTCTCCGCCAGCTTCTTCGGCTTCTTGAAGCGGGCCAGGAGCTCCCTGTAGAGGGCATTGAAATCCACGTACTCGGTCTCCTCTACCCTCTCGACGGCTATCCTTAAGCCGAGGTGCTTTCCTATGAGGACCTTCTCGGCGTGCCCTATGATCTTGGCCTCCGAGTCGATCACGAGCTTGCCCTTGATCTCGGCCGTGCTCATGTAGGGCGGCTCCCTCGGCACCTCTATGCCCCTCCTCAGGGCCTCCCAGGGCTCCTTCAGGATGAGGCATTTCCCGAGCTCGGTCTCGTTCACGCACTCCACCAGCTCGAGGTCTATGGGCTCCTCGACGCTCTTCCTCGTCCTCGTCGTGACCACCTTCACCGGGATCTCGAGGCCGATCCTCCTGGCGTAATCCACCAGCTCGGAGGGCCCTATCTGGTAGGATGAGGGGAGCCTCAGGTCCTTCCTCACCTTCTCGTAGAGCTTCTTCTCGTTCTTGGGGTTTACCTTGCCGAACAGGGCTATCATGAGCATCTCCTTGAGCTTATCTACATCGACGACCTCTTTCTTCTCCACCACGTCCTTGTAGAGCTTTATCAGCACCCTATCGGGCCTTATCTCGAGCGATTCCACACGACCGCAGATGAAGCCCTCGCTGTCCACGACCAGTGTATCCAGGAACCTCTCTTCCTCCACGAAGCCCATGCCCCCACCCGTGGGGCTCTTACCGCCCTCCTATTAAGGTCTTTTCGGCCGGTTAAGGCCCACGCCATGGGTAAACCAGATCCGGCAAGCCCCCTCCCTGGACACCATGCAGGGACCCATGGGCGTCCTCGGCGTGCAGGCCCGCCCGTAGAGACGGCAATCCGTGGGCCTGGCCTTCCCCATCATTATGAGGTGGCAGGAGCAGCCGGGATGGACATCCAGGGAATCCCTGATCTCAAGGCCATACTTCTCTCTGGCGTCATAACGGGTTTTCTCGGGCCTCAGCTCGAAGGCAGAGCTGGGTATCACTCCCATGCCCCTCCAGGCCCCCGAGGCCACGATAAAGGCCTTCGAGAAGAGCTCCTGGGCCCTGGTGTTCCCCTCCCACCTCACCGACCTGGAGTATTCGTTCTCGACCCTCGCCCTCCCCTCGGCCACCTGCCTCATGAGCATGAGGACGGCCAACAGGATGTCTAAGGGCTCGAAGCCCGCTACCACGACGGGCATCCCGTAGGCCTCGGGGAAGAGCGCGAAGGCCCTGGCCCCTATGACGGTCGCCACGTGCCCCGGCGCTATGAAGCCGTCTATGTGTATGTCCCCGAGGCCGAGGAGGAATTCCATCACGGGCGGTATGAGCCTGTGGGCCATGAGGAGGGAGAGGTTCTCGGGCAGGCCCTTCAGGACGGCGAGGGCCGTGGCCGGGGCCGTGGTCTCGAAGCCTATGGCGAAGAACACGAACTCCCTCCCCGGCTCTGATCTCGCTATCCTGACGGCATCGAGCAGGCTGTAGACGACTCTGACATCAGCCCCCTCGGCCCTCGCCTCCAAGAGGGAGGAGCGGCTACCCGGGACGGCCAGCATATCGCCGTAGGTCAGGATGCAGACGCCATCCAGGGCCAGCTCCACCGCGTAATCTATATCCCTCGCGGGCGTCACGCAGACCGGGCAACCGGGCCCGGCCACGAGCTCTACCTCATCCGGGAGGAGGCTCCTGAGCCCGTAATGCGTTATGGTGTGCTCGTGGGTCCCACAAACGTTCATGAACCTCACGGGGCCCGTGCGCTTGCTCAGCTCCTCGATCTTAGATACCAGCTTCTTGGCCCTGAGGCCATCCCGGAACTCCCTGAAGAGCCAGGTCATCTCCCGCCTCCCAGCTCCGAGATGGCGGCCGATAGGTCGGCCAGGGAGCGTATGAGGCGGTCTGCCCCGGCCCTGCTCAGCTCGCCACCGCAGCCGGGCGTTATGCCTATGGCGTGCATATCGATTTCCTTCGCGTACCTGACCATGGAGGCTGAGCAGCTCACGAGGACGGCCTCCTCGGGCCTGACCCCGAGGTCCTCGAGGGCCTTCAGCATGTGGGCCGAGTTAGGCCTGGGGTCGGAGAGGAAGTCCCTGGCCACGACGGTATCCATGAACCTGTCGAGCCCCATCCTCCTGAGCAGGTTGACCGTCACGGGGGAGCTCATGAAGGACACCAGGCCTATCTTGAGCCCCCTCTCCTTCAGGGTGGCGAGGACCTCGAGAGCACCGGGGACGAGGGTCGCCCTCTCGATGATGGATTTCTCGAACTCCTCTATGCTCTTCTGGACCTCCTCCCACACCTTGCTCTTGTCCTCGTTGCTCATCCCTGAGGCCCTCACGTAGGCCTCGAGCTTCTCGAGCATGGAGGGCAGGTCATCCTCCTTGGAGAAGAAGGAGAGGGGGAAGCCGAGCCTCATCAGGGCTATCAGTATTTCCTCCTTGAGGTCCGGAAGGCTCCCCGGTATCTTCACGAGCGTCCCCGCCAGGTCGAAGAGCACGGCCCTGATCATCCATGTCGCCCGGCCTACTGCTCGCTGGGGGATAAAAAGCTTAGGGGATTTGGAAGCCCCATCCCCCGTCAGGATGCCCGCCTCAGCTCCTCCTCGAGGGCCTTGAGCAAGCTCGATAGCTCCATGTACTTGGATACGAATTCCTCGGCGCTCACCTGCCCTGATCTGAAGGCCTCCTCGAGGGTCCTGATCTCCGATCTGAGGTGCTCCACTCTCCTCGTCAGCATCTCCTCGAGCTTGACCCCGGGCGCGAGTTCCCCGCTACCGGGCACGTGTTCGCCGACTATGAGGCCATCCTCCATACGCAGTATGCGGTCCGCATGCCTCGCCACGAAGTAATCGTGGGTAGCTATGATGACAGTCTTCCCCATCTCCCTCCCGAGCCTCACGAGCAGGTCGACCACGAGCTTGGCGTTCTCCCTGTCCAGCTCGCCCGTGGGCTCATCCGCGAGTATGAGGGGCGGGTCGTTCGCGAGAGCACAGGCTATGGCCACCCTCTGCTGCTCCCCCCCGGAGAGCTCATCGGGTTTGTGGTGGGCCCTGTGGGATAGGCCCACCAGCTCCAGGAGCTCCCTGGCCCTCTTGGCCCTGCTCGGCTTCCCGGCCAGGGCCATCGGGAGCTCCACGTTCTCGAGGGCCGTGAGGGTGGGTACGAGGTTGAAGAACTGGAAGACGAAGCCCACCTCGAGGAGCCTGTAGCGCTCGAGCTCCGCCTCCGTGGCCGCCACGAGGTTTCGGCCCCCCACCACTATGGTCCCGGCCGTGGGCCTATCGAGCCCCCCTATGAGGTTGAGGAGCGTGGTCTTGCCGCAGCCCGAGGGGCCCATTATGGCGACGACCTCCCCGGGCTCGACCCTCATATTAAGGCCCCTGAGGGCTATCACCTCCGTCTTGCCGGTCCTGTAGACCTTTATCAGGTCCTTGGCCACCACCTCGACGCCTCTACGCCCCGCCATCCCTCCTCACCTGAACCTTATCGTCTCCACCACCGTCTTCCTGAAGGCCAGGGCCGCCGGCAGGGCGGAGGAGGCCATGAAAAGCGTTACGCCCGAGCCCATGAAGGCCCAGAAGTCGAGGGGGAAGAGCACCCTCACCTTTATGGGCCAGAAATCCGACATCATGCTGGTCAGGCCCAGGACGGTTATGAGGCCCGTGGCCGCGCCTATGGCGAGCCCTATGATGGATACTATTAGGTACTCGTAGGCGAGGGCCAGGATGACCTGCTTCCTCCTCATCCCCCTCGCCCTGAGCAGGCCCATCTCGTAGGTCCGCTCCCTGACCCCCACCACGGCCGTGAGCGTGAGGCCGGAGGCCGCCACGGCCAGGGAGCACACGAAGGATTGCCTCAGGTAGGTGTATATGGCCTGGCCGACCATTATGTAGCTGCTCCTCGACAGGACGTCGTCCACGGTCTCCACGTCCAACACCTCGTCCGGGAAGGCGCTCTCGACAGCGCTCGCGACCTCCCCAACATCCCTCCCCTCCACGTCCACCAGGAAGTAGGGCACCAGGTCCGTTAGGCCGAGCTCGTCGAGGAGCCCCTCATTCAGTATAACGAAGTAATCCCTCGCGAACGGCGAGGTCAGGGAGCCGGGGAAGACGTTGACGACCCCCGCCACCTCCACGCGGACCACGGGGCCACCCTCGATCCAGCCTGGAGGGCTGAGGATGAGCTCGCTGCCCACGCCTATATCGTGGTCCTCGGCTATGGCCCTGCTCACGAGTATCTTGTGCTCGTCCTCGACCAGCTCAGAGAGGGCATCCCACATCTCCGGCTCGCAGAAGCCCTCCTCCATGTAGGCCACGTCCGCGAACTCGGATGGGTCTATGGCGTAGAGCAGGGCCTGGCCTATTGGCCTCACGACCACGCTCGGGCCGTAGAGGACGGTGGCCACTTCCCTGACGCCCTCCACCCCCGCCAGCTGGTCCGCGAAATCCGGCCCCACCCCCTCGTAGACCTCGACCCTCATGTCCGAGCCGACCACGACCCTGGCCGTCCTGACCTGGGCATCCATGACGGAGGCGGCGAGGAGGCTCATAACGGAGCCGAAGGCTATGGCTATGGATATGAGGAAGGCCACCCTCGAGGCCCTGACGGGGTTCCTCGATAAGCTCCTCGAGACGAGCTCCCTAACGGGCCCCAGCGGTTTGGCGAGGAAGGAGGCGAGCCTGTAGAGCCTCCTGCTGCTCCTGACGAGGAGGCAGGTCGAGCCGTATATGAAGAATATCGGGCCGAAGAAGTTGAGGACGAAGTTATCGAACATGACGTATATGTAGAAGGCCACGGCTATGAAGAACGGGAGCCCCCGGGCGGCCTGGAGGAGCTCCAGCGTATCTATGCCCAGGGCCCACTCCACCATCTTCACCGTCCCGAGAGCGAAGAGGACCAGGACGAGCTTCCCGGGCCTCCACTCCTCCACGGCCTCGGCCTCCACGTACTCCTTCGTGGCCTCTATCGGCGCGAGCCTGGAGGCCATCCTGGCTGGCTTGACGGAGGCCACGACGCAAACGGCCGTGCCGAGCCCTATCTCAAGGCCCAGCATGTAGGGCCTCATGGGGCCGAGGAGGGCCTTCTCCGGGAGCTCCTCCCCGGCGAGGGAGAAGTAGGCCTGGGCTATGCCCATACCCATGAGGGCCCCGGCCACGCTGCCCAGGACCCCCACGGCTATGGCCGTCAGCATGTAGACCGCGAAGACGCTCCTTGATGAAACCCCCCTCACCCTGAGGAGCCCTATCTCCCTCCTCTTGGCCCCCGATATGAGGTAGCCAGCCGTCATGACGAGGTACCAGCAGAGGAGGAAGACGGGGAAGGAGAGGGCTCCCGTGACGAACCTTATGCCGTTCAGAGCCGCCCTTAGGCCCCTGATGGCGTAGGAGATATACATCAGCACCGTGGCCCCGTACTCCTCGGCCAAGACCCCTATCTCCACCTCTATCTCGTGGACCCTGTCCTCCGTGGCATCGAGGTTCCAGGGATCTATCACCTCGTCCCTGTCTATCCAGACGTAATAGAGGAAGATGAGCTTGGGCTTCCTCGCGGAGAAAGCGGCCACGGTCTCCTCAAGGGCCCCATAATCGAGGCAGAGGAGGAGCGGGGCCCTGGCCCTGACCAGCTCCTGGCTCTTGTAAGGCATAAGATACCTCATGGCATCCCCCCCGGCCCTCACCAGCCCCCTGACCTCGAACTCCGGGGACCTCAGCTCGATCTCCCCGCCCTGGACGGGCACCTTCATCACCAGGGCGATCTTGTCGCCTACCTCGACTCCGAGTTCCCCGGCCAGGGCGGTGGAGAGCACGACCCCATGGCCCGTCAGGTTCCAGGAGCCCTCCACGAGCTCTATCCCGGCCTTGGGCAGGAGGCCCTCGGATAAGCTGCACACGAGCAGGGGCCTCGTGTAGTTATCGGTGGCCCCCCTCAGATCCAGGAGCTGGCCGTTCACCTCTACATACGTATTGGGGTTGGCGTGGAACGCGAGGCTGATGCACATCTCGACCTCCCTCACCCCCTCGACATCCTCTATCATGTCCGCGAGGGCGGGCCAGCCCCCCTCGGGCCCTCCCTCGAGACCACCGATCCTGTAGACGAGAGCATCGGCCGGCAGGTTGGACATGATGGCGTCGAGGAGCTTGACGCTGCTGGCGTCTATGTTTATGTTGAGGGCCGAGAAGAGGGCTACGGCCATCACCACCCCGAGCGCGAGGGCTAAGGCCCTCCTGTAGTCCCTGGCCCACGCTTTCAGCACGGATAAGGACATCGGCCCCCTGGCCCCTCCCGGTTATTAAGGCTTATGGACGAATCCTCTGCCCGTGCCTTATGGCCACCCTTACCTCGCGGCCATCTATCTTATAGCTCCGCCAGCCGAGGGCCTTTAGCTCCGGCTCGGCGGGCTCCCCGAGGTGCAGCCTCACCTCCCTGGCCCTGACGAGGTCCCTGAGCACGTCGAGGAAGGGCCTGAGGAGCTCCACGTCATCTCTGCTCCCGCAGGAGATATGGACCTCATCGAGTATCTCCGTGGGCTTGAAGCCCATGTCGCGCCTCAGGGCCTGGACTCTCCTGGCCACATCCCTCATGAAGCCCTCCCCGACGAGTTCCCTGTCCCTCACGGTGTAGATGAAGACCCTCATCCCGGCCTCCTGGGCCACCGACCAGCCTTCTCCCCCAGGCTCCCGCCCGGGGGGCACGAACTCGGCTTCCTTAACGTTCGCCAGCTCTAAGAAGAGGTCCTTAAGCCCCTCGAGGGCCCTAATGACGGTTTCATCTGCCACCACGACAGCCTTCCTGAGCGGCCACCTCCTCTTGAGGCCCGAGGCCTGGCGGGCCGAATAGGATAGCGATACGGCCAGCATGAGCTTCTCCACGGCGAGCTCGAGCTCCTCATCCCTGAGTGATGGGTCCGGCTCGGGCCAGCGCTCGAGGTTCACGGACTCCGGCAGGCCCGGGTCCAACTGCCTGTAGACGTGCTGGTACAGCCACTCGGCGAGGAAGGGCGTCGCCGGGTTGAAGAGGAGGACCAGGGTCTTGAGGACGTGCCAGAGGGTGGCGTAGATGGCCAGCCTCCTCGGCAGGGTCCTCGGGTCATCCGTCCAGAGCTCCCTCCTTATCATGGGCACGTACCAGTGGCTCACCACGTCTATGACGAATTCCTCGAGGGCCTGGAGGGCCTTGTGGAAACGGCACGTCGAGTAGTATTTGTCGACGGCCTCCACCAGGGCTTGGAGCTTGGAGAGGACCCACCGGTCGGATGGCTTTAGGAGGCCCTCTTCGAGGGCCCAGCCGAGCTTGTGCTTCCTCGGGTCGAACCCGTCGTAGGTGGCGTTCTGGTAGAAGAACCTGTGGAGGTGGTAGAGGGTCGAGAGGACCTGGTAGGGCCTCTTGTACATCTCCT
>CAYNQQ010000011.1:0-13261 GCA_964399385.1 uncultured Candidatus Bathyarchaeia archaeon
CCGAATCTCGGGCCACAAGGACCTCCGGTATCCTGGGGTCCTTGACCTCGAGCCTACCGACCTCCACGTACCGGCCCTCGAGGAGCTCCACGCCCTTTAGCATGGACAGGAACATCTTATTCATATCCCTGAACTGCGGGTAGGTGGGCAGCTCTATGCCAGCCTCCAGCTTGTCCTTTAGGGCCTTCTCGATGGCCCTCCTGAACTCGAGAGCGGGGCCGGAGGAAGACCTGCCGGGGCTTAGGACATCTCTCGCCCCGCGTTCTAAGAGCGCTTCCTCCACCACGGGGGGCAGGCTCCCGACATCGGTCGTCCTCAAGGCACAGCCCCCTGCCCTCGGCCGGGCTACTCGCTTATCTTCTTCAGCTGCTTCCTATACATCTCTATGAGCTCCTTCTCCGTCGTGGCGTCCTCGGGGGCCTTATCGAACCTTATCCTGCCCGTGAACTTCGGGAACCTGAGGGCCAGGCCTGAGCCCTCTCTTATCGCGTTCATCCCGCACGGGTAGGTGGGCGACAGCGTTATCTCGGCTGCCACGACCTCTATGACGATCTTCGGCACGAACCACACGTCGGGCTCGGTCAGGCTGACGACACGGGGGTGCCTGTGCGGTATCTTGAGCGGGTCGAGGAGCTCCTTGAACCGATCTAGGTCCTCGTCCGTGAAGCCCGTCCCGACCTTCGTGGTGGCCTTGAACACGTCGTTCTCGGGATCGTAGGCGGCCAGGAGGAAGGCACCGTATTTGCCAGCACGGCGGCCACGGCCGTGGTAGCCCCCTATTATGACCAGGTCGATCGTGTCCGTCAGCTCGGCCTGGTATTCACGCTTCAGCTTTATCCAGCTGAACTCACGGGCACCTGCCCTGTAGGGCGCCTTAAGGTCCTTCACCATGAGCCCTTCACAGCCGAGCTGGACGGCTTCCTCGAAGAACTTCTCGAGCTCCCTCGGGTCGTCCGTTATTATGTTCGGTATGACCTTCACCCACTCGTCCTGCACTATTATCTGCTCCAGGAGCTTCCTGCGCTCTATGTAGGGCTCCGTGGTCACGTCCCGACCGTCCACGTATAGGACATCGAACATGTAGAGGGCGACCGGGTATTCCTTGGCCGCCTTCTCTATGCCATACTTGCGCCTCCTGTGCATGAGCTCCTGGAAGGGAAGCAGGTCGCCCGTGTCGGGGTCGACGGCACAGGCCTCGCATTCCACTATGGCCTGCTTGGGCTTTATGTGCGTCCTGGCCAGCTCAACGGCATCTGGGAACTGCTCCGTCAGGTTCTCAAGGCGCCTTGAGAATATGACTATCTTATCGCCGTCCTTGTGGATCTGCATTCTTAAGCCGTCCATCTTCCATTCCGCCGACGCCCTGCCGAGCTTCTTTATTATCTCCTCGGCCGTCGGGAGCCTCTCGGCCAACATGCACCTCACGGGCCTGCCCAGCTCTATCCTGAACTCCTTCACGCCCTCGAGCCCTCTCTCGGCCACGGCCCTCGCGACGGCACCGAGGTCGCTACACAGGTTGTAGGCGCGCTCGAGCACGTGCCTGTTCTCCCTCGAGCCCGTGAAGGCCTCGGCGAGGGCATCGAGGACCGTCATATCGGCCACGCCGAGCCTGAGGCGGCCCGTCACGATCCTCACTATATACTTCGCCTCCCTCGGGCTCGCATCTGCCAGAAGGCCGGCCAGGAGCTTTACCTTCTGGTCCACGGAGCCTGGGCCCGTGGTCTTGGCTATCTTGTCCAGGGTGGCGTAGACCCTCTCGACCGTCAGGGGCTGGGTGAAGAAGGTCAGCTGGGCCTTCTTGGAGAGGAGGAGCTCAGCGGCCTTCCCGAGGTCCCCGAGCTCCTTGTAGGCTCCCTCGACCTCAGAGACGGGCTTCCCGGAGGCAAGGCTTATGGCCCTCATGGCGAGCTTATCCGCTATGCCGAGCTCGGGCATGCCGAGGTAATCCGGGTAGAGCTTGCCCTGCGTGAGGTAGACCACCTTGTCTATCAGGTCGGGGGGCGTCTTCTTGAAGAGCTGGACGAGGTACTCCATCATCTCGAGGCGCTTCGTGGTCGCCTCTATTTTCTCGAAGGCCTCGGCCAGGGCCGAGAAGTCCATTTTCATCCCCTATGAGACCGGGGGCGGCCGGCATTTAAGGATTTTCTACGGCCCTCATGTCAGGCCCGGGCACCCTTATAAAGTGGGGAGGAAAACTGGCCGAGTATATATGCCACTTTAGGCCCCTACGGCCCTGAGGACTCGTAACAGGACCTTAACAGGGGGGGACATAGGCTTAAATAGGGGGGTTTAATACCCCCTCAGCACGGGGGTGAGACCATAGTTGGTCCTGAAAGGGTTAGGCCGCCACCTCATAGTGGAGATGTGGGGTGTCGACCCGGCCCTCCTCGACGATGAGGAAAGGCTACGGGAGATGCTGCTCAAGGCCGCCGAGGCCGCGGGAGGCAGGATAGTAGGCGTCCTCTTCCACAAGTTCAACCCGCAGGGGGTGACGGGCGTTGTGGCCATAGCCGAATCCCACATATCCATACACACCTGGCCCGAGCACGGTTACGCCGCCATAGACATCTTCACCTGCGGCTCGCACGTTGACCCCTGGAAGGCCTTCGAGTACAGCATGAGGGAGCTCAGGCCCAAGAGCGTGAACGTCTTCGAGATAAAGAGGGGGGTCATGCCGGAAGGTGATGAGTTTTGACTAAGACCGGGGCCGGGCGTCCTCCTCTCGTGCTTAAGCCAGATGGCCGTATCGAGCGCTGGTTCCTCGAGAAGCACGCCAAATATACCGGTCATCTCTACGGCGTTGTGAGAACGCTCTTCGAGGCCAGAAGCCCTTTCCAACACATAGAAATCGTGGAGCTCGCCCACTTCGGCAAAGCCCTCATCTTGGACGGGAAAATACAGTCCTCCGAGGACTCGGAATGGATATACCATGAGGCCCTCGTCCACCCCGTCATGCTGGCCCACGAGGGGCCGGAGAGGGTCCTCATAATAGGAGGGGGCGAGGGCGCCACGGCCCGCGAGGTCCTGAAGCACCCCACGGTGAAGGCCGTCGATATGGTTGAGATAGACATAGAGGTCTTCAGGGCCTGCCGCGAGCACCTCCCGGAGTTCAACGCTGGGGCCTACGAGGACCCGAGGTTCTCGCTCGTGATAACGGACGGGAGGGCCTTCGTGGAAGCCCACTCTAACCGCCGCCTATATGATGTCGTCATAGTTGATGCCTCCGACCCGGTAAGAGGAGGGCCTGCCTACCTCCTCTACACAGCAGAGTTCTACGAGCACGTCAAATCCCTCCTCAGGCCCGGGGGGCTCATGGTAACCCAGGCCGAGGACGTCAGCACTCTCCTCTTCGAGTCCGTCTGCACGGTCTCCATATACAGGACCGTGAGATCGGTATTCCCCATAACCAGGTACTACAAGTGCTGGGTCCCCACCTTCGATAGCGAGTGGGGCTTCGTGGTAGGCTCGATGGGGCCTGACCCGGCCTCCATGGGGCCCGATGAGGTCGGGAGGAAGCTCGAGGAGAGAGGCATAAGGGACCTCAGGTTCTACACGCCAGAGGTCCATAAGAGCTTATTTGCCCTGCCCAGGTACCTCCGGGAGCTATTAGAGGGGCATCCGGAGGCGAGGGTGATAAGAGATGGGGAGCCCATCTACGTCTACTCGGAGGAGTAAGAGGGCCCTGGATTACGGGGAGCTCGCCGAGAAGATAGCCGAGCTCGGCCTCGAGCTCGGCATAAGCGAGGAGGATTACTCGAGCCTCAAGGAGAACGTGAGGGATTTCATATCGGTCCTCCTGGAGCGCCTCCAGGAGGCGAGAGGGGAGGGCCTGAACGTTAGGCTGACGAGGGAGGAGGTGGAGTACATAATCTATAGGCTGAGGACCATCTACGGTGACCCGAGGGCCACCAGCATAGTGGCGAAGCTATCCGATGTCCTACGCTCGTCTTGAGCATGGCCGAGATAATGGTTTTAAGCCCTCGCGGGCCCATGAGGTGGAAGCCAGGTGGGCTTGTTGAGCGGTGAGAAGAAGGAGCGGACGCTGATACTGTGCGTGGACAGGGACGATGATGTAGGCACGAAAACAGGCGTTAAAACGCCTATCGTGGGGAAGGAGGCCAACCTCGAGACGGCCACCCAGCTCGCTCTCAACGACCCTGAGGAAGCCGACGCGAACGCCATGTTCGAGGCCGTGAGGCTCTACGAGCGCCTCTCGGCTTCCTCGGGCCCCAACGAGGTATATGAGGTAGCCACCATAGCTGGCTCGCCGCTCGGGGGCGTAAAAGCCGACAGGAAGCTCCTCAACGAGCTCAACGAGGTCCTGAGCATCTTCCCGGCAGACGGCGTCATACTCGTGACGGACGGCTACGCCGACGAGACCGTGATACCGCTCATACAGTCGAGGGTGCCGATAATCTCGATAAGGAGGATCGTGGTCAGGCACAGCAGGTCCATAGAGGAGACCGCCGCCCTCTTCTCGCGGTACGTCAGGCTCGCCCTCGAGAACCCGAGGTATTCCAAATGGATACTGGGGCTCCCCGGCCTGCTCCTCCTGACCTTCATACTGATATGGATATTGGATGTGGTAGGCTTCCCCGGTGCCCTCAGGTACGCCTGGGCGGCCTTCGGTCTCGCGATAGGCGTTATAATGTGCGTTAAGGGCTTCGGGATAGGAAGATATATAGCGGGCTTCCTTAGGGCCGTTAAGAACAAGGTGTTTAAGTTCCCGCCCCCGCACGCCTACATGATAGCCACGGCCTATGTGGCTGGCATCGTCATAGTCCTCCTGGGCGTCTATTACGTCCTGTGGTTCGTGAGAACAGCCCCCCCGAGCGTGGTGGCGCCCCTATTATCCGATGCGGCTATGTTCGTGAGCTGGCTCTTCACGAGCGTATCCCACGTCTTCATAATAGGCTTCTCCATACTCATACTGGGCCGCTGCATCCACTGGTTCTCGAGGAAGGACCCGAGGGGCTGGTACGGTCTCGTGGGTCTCATGGTGTGCATCTGGTCCTATAAGCTCCTCTACGAGGTGGGCAGGATACTGGTCAACCCCATGGCCGATTACACGGGCCTCATAACGACCGTCTTCATAGGGATACTCATGACCTCGGCCGCCACGCTGATAGCCAACGCCTTTAAGCCAAAGCTCCAGGAGCGTGGGGAACAGCATGCCGGGGAGGAGGGCTGAGGCCGAGATAGCCATAATAGGGGGGACGGGTTTCGAGGAGATAATCGAGGGTGCCGAGGAGGTCAGGATAGGGACCCCGTACGGCCTGCCCCCGAGGCTCGTGGTGGGCGAGGTTTCCGGCCGTAAGGTGGCCGTCCTCGCCAGGCACGGGCCGGGCCACGAGCTCCCTCCCCACAGGGTCAACTACAGGGCCAATATATGGGCCCTCAAGGCCCTGGGGGTCAAACGCATCCTCGCCACGAACGCCGTGGGGGCCATAAACCCGGAGATGAGGCCGGGCGATATAGTGGTCCCCCACGACATAATAGATTTCACGAGATCAAGGGCCCAGACCTTCTACGAGGGGCCCGACGTGGTCCACGTGGATGTATCGGAGCCCTTCTGCCCCGAACTCCGCAGGGTGCTCTTGGAAGCCGCGAGGATGAGGTACGATAGGGTGCACGACGGGGGCGTTCTGGCCTGCACCGAGGGGCCGAGGTTCGAGACGCCAGCCGAGATAAGGGCCCTGAGGGTGCTCGGGGCCGATCTCGTGGGCATGACGGTGGCGCCCGAGGCCTTCTTGGCCAGGGAGCTCGAGATATGCTACGCGAGCCTCTGCTTCGTCTCCAACATGGCCGCCGGCATGCAGGAGAGGCTGACGGCCACCGAGGTGCTCGAGGTAGCGGCCAGGCTAAGGGACGTCATGAGGTCCATAATCGTTGATGCCATACCGAGGATACCCCGCGAGAGGAAATGCCCCTGCTCGAGGGCCCTCCAGGGGGCGAGGCTCAAGGCATGAGGCTCTTGGAGAAGCTCATATCTCTCCTCGAGACCCTCGCGAAATGGCTGGGCATAGATATCCACAAGGTCAGGGCCGTGATGCTCAGGTCGGGGGTCTACAAGCTCTACGAGCGCTGGCTCGAGCTCCAGGTGAAGGGTAAGCCCATGCCCGAGCATGTGGCCATAATCCTGGACGGGAACAGGCGCTGGGCCAGGATGTACGGCCTCAACCCCTGGATAGGCCATAGGGCCGGGGCCAGGAAGGTCGAGAACCTCCTGAGGTGGTGCCTCGACCTCGGGATAAGGACCGTCACCCTCTATGCCTTCTCCACGGAGAACTTCAGGCGTACGCCGAGGGAGGTGGCCGAGCTCATGAGGTTGCTGAAGGAGAAGCTGGCCGAGCTCAAGGAGAGCGATATCATAAGGGAGCGTGAGGTCAGGGTTAAGATAATAGGGCGCCTCAACCTCCTCCCCCGGGACCTGAGGGAGCTCGCCAGGGAGATAGAGGAGATGACCAAGGACTACAGGCGTCATTTCCTCAACATAGCGATAGCCTACGGTGGGAGGGCCGAGATCCTGGATGCCGTCAGGAAGATAGCCGAGGACGTGGCCAAGGGGAGGCTGAGGCCCGACGAGATAGACGAGGAGGTCTTCGAGAAATACCTCTATACGGGCTACCTGCCCCCGGAGCTCAGGGACCCTGATCTAATAATAAGGACATCGGGGGAGGAGAGGCTGAGCGGTTTCCTGCTCTGGCAGTGCGCCTACAGCGAGTTCTGCTTCTTAGATATCTACTGGCCCGAGTTCAGGCGTATAGACCTTCTCAGGGCCATAAGGACCTACCAGATGAGGCAGAGGCGCTTCGGGCGCTGACAGTCAGCTATCACGGCCCCAGATGGCGTCCACGGCCTTGACGGCCGATTCGGTCCAGAGGGTAAGCCTCCCCGGGTGGGCCCCGGGGGCCAGGAGCATTATGTTCAGGTTCCTGGCCAGGACGGCATCAACGCCCGGCAGGTTCCTCACGGCCTTTATTATGCCCTCGTCCTCCCCCACCACCACGAGCGGTCCCACGGCCATCTTGTAGCGGCGCCCCCTCATCTTGCCCTTGCCGGCCCTTACCTTCTTGCTCTCCTTGGCCCTCAGCACGTCGGGCCAGAGACCCAAGCTCATGAAGAGTTGGACGGCCTCGCTCGTCCTGCTTATGGCCTGGATTTCATCCGAGGCCACGAGGGGGAAGGATGGGACCTCATCTATAACGTGCCCTCTCCTCGCCACCACCTCCGGCCTGGCGGTCGCCGCTATGGCGGACCTCATGGCGAGCTTCTTCTCCTTCCTCGGTATCTTCTTCACTATCTTCTTCCAGGGCAGGGGCGGGTGGGCGCAACGCCCCTTGACCGTCATGGGGGCGAACCTCGCCCTCATGGTGCCCGGCTCCCTCGGGAGCCTCGCCATCCCGAAGTAGCGCTCGGCTGGGCTCCTGCGCCTGCTCTTGTACTTCGCCGAGGTCCTCTTGCCCGCCATCAGGTCCCTGCCCTGAGGCTGGAAGGAGAGCGATTGGACGGCCAGGAAGGCCCTCTTTATCACGTCCGGCCTGAGGGGGGTCTCGAATATCCCAGGCAGGATTATCTCCCCGACCTCCGAGCCATCCGGGCCGTAGACCTTGGCCTTGAGGGCCATGCTCCCGCCCCTCACTTGCCCTGCGGGGATTCGAGCGATATGTAGAGTATCTTGGGCGGCTCCTGCGGTATCCTCGGGTTCGGCCTCGCCGGGTACCTAAGCCTTATCAGCCTCTTGGCCGGGCCGGGGACGCTCCCCTTAAGCATGACGTAGGCGTTCCTCACTATGCCGTACCTAAGGAAGCCTCCCTTGGGCGTTATCTCCTCGCCATTGAAGCCTATCTTGAGGATGCGCTTGTTGAACTCGGTCCTCTGGTGGTAGCCGAGCTGGCCCGGCCTCGGGACCGTGTAGAGCACCCTGGCCGGGTGCCAGGGGCCGAGGGCGCCTACCCTCCTGCGGCCCTTCCTCGTCTTGCGCGGGAGTATCTTGACGTGCCAGCGCTTGACGACGCCAGCCCAGCCCTTGCCCTTCGTGACCGCTATGACATCGACCAGCTGGCCCTCCTTGAAGACATCCGTGATCTGGACCTCGCGGCCGAGGATGCTCTTGGCGTACTCGAGCTGCTCCTCTATGGTCCCCCCTCCTATCTTTATCTCCATGATATCCGGCTTCTTCTTCGGCACCCCGCTCACCAGCCTCGGCTGGGTGGCCACCAGGACCCTTATCTCGGCCAGCCTGTCCAGGTTCTCCTCCATCTTCCTAAAGGCCCCCTCAGGGTCGGGTTCCTCGGGCAGGCAGGTCGCCCTATCGAGGTCCTCAAATAGCCTCTTGAGCCTCTCGGCCACGGCTATCCTGGCCTCGAGGGCCTCTATCTGCTTCCTGATCTCGGCTTCCTCTTCCTCCTCGGCCTCGGCCTTCTTCTCCCTCAGCTCCTCTATCTGCTTCCTGGCCTCCTCTATCTCCTCGTCATACTTCTTCGGGTTGACCCAGGCCTCCGTGAAGGTCTTGAGGCCGTAGGGCGTTTTCTCGTAGGCCCTCACGGCTATGACCACGAGGGGAGGGGTCTCTATGACGGTGGCGGGGACGGCTATCTCCTTGCCAGCGTTGGGCGAGGTGGGCCTGTCCTCTATCATTATGACGTGCGTCATGCCCGCCTTGTAGCCCGCGAAGCCGAGTAGGCGCGGAGGGCCATCTACCTCCGGCCAGTACCTTATCCTGGGTACCTCACGCCTGGCCCTCTTGCGCGGTATGAAGGCCAGGCTGCCCCTCTTCGGCGCGTGCTTCTTACGCGCTCCCATTCCCCACCACCATTAGCTCCTTCTGGCCCATCACGGCTTGGGGAGGTTTTAAAACGTTTTGTTCCCGCTACCTCCCCCGCCCCCGCTCCCTGAGCCACCTCTTGTACCTGATGCGCCCGACCACGAAATCCGCGAACACGTAGAGGGCCAGGGCGGCCAGGGATGACAGGAGGGGCATGACGAACTGCGAGGGCAGGCCGAGGAGGTAGCTCGGGAAGTTCGTGCAGATCAGGCCTGCTAACCCACTCCTCGACACCACTATTATCCTGCCCCTGCCGCCCTCCTCACAGCAGGCCCAGATTTCCTCGCCACCAGGGATCTCGCAGAAGGAATAGGCCGTGGGCCCCTCCCAGATGCGCTTGCCGGATATGCCCATGTAGCCCGGCTGGGAGAACCACACATCGCCCCGGCCATCCACGAAGAGGGCGCTCACGGGGCTCAGGACGCCTGGGACACCCCTATACTGGCCCATGAACCCGCCCGTGATGACATCGAACTTGAGTATCGTGACCGAGCCGGAGGCAGGCGTGTAGGCGAAATAGAGGTAGCGGTCCCTAAGGAAGAGCTTCCCGGAACTCCCGCTCCTGCTCGTGAACAACGTGAAATTTCGGTCCCGGACATCGACCCTATATATCCTCGATGTTTCCACTACCCCGAAGGGCGTCATGACCACGAACGTGTAGAGCACCCACACGCTCCCGGCGCCATAACATATCGAGGAGCCGCCCGGCAGCCCGTTACATACGACCTCCACGGAGCCTGTGGCCGGGTCCACCCTGAGGAGGAGGGCGGACCCCATCACGTCCACCAGGGTCCAGATGCTCCCGTCCCCGTAGGCCAGGCACCAGCCGCCCACCGTGGTCCACGGCCAGGGAGGAGGAATGATGCCCCAGCTCCTCCCCTCGGTATCGAAGAACAAGAGGATGGTGTTCTCGAGGCCTATCCCGGCTATCCAGAGCTTGCCCTCAGCCCACACGAGCTGTCTGGGCTTGAAGCCCGTCAGGTTCACGGTAAGACCGTGTACTCCTACCCGTTCTGGCATGGGGAACTCCTCGGTATCCGAGGTATCGGGGTTCACCGCGACCACTGACCTGCGTCCGGCGTCCAGGACCCACATCTTCCCCCCGCCATAACATATCGATACCGGCCTGGAGCCCTCGGGGAGCTCGATGCTCCTGATGGAAAGCCTGTCAGATAAGGCCAGGGAGACCTCTATGGCCGTCAGCACGAGGAGGCTGGCGGCCACCAGGACCAGCAGGCCCCTCTTGAGCTCCATGCCGTAGGGGCTGGTGCGCCGTTTTTATTAGGGTTTCCGGGAGGGCC
Organism: uncultured Candidatus Bathyarchaeia archaeon; assembly: GCA_964399385.1. Taxonomy (GTDB): domain Archaea; phylum Thermoproteota; class Bathyarchaeia; order EX4484-135; family EX4484-135; genus EX4484-135. The sequence continues at coordinate 10,129 of CAYNQQ010000011.1, forward strand.
AAGGCATTTAAGCGCGCCCGGCTTTTGGCCGGGAGGTGGGGCTATTGGCCAGGAAGGTAGTAAGGGCCGTGACGTGCCCCGTGTGCGGGACCCTCTGCGACGACATAGAGGTCGTGGTGGAGGACGGGAGGATAGTGGACGTCAGGAACGCCTGCGCCATGGGGGCCGCTAAGTTCCTCCACGCCCAGGAGCACAGGCTCCCGGGCCCCATGGTCCGGAGGAACGGCGAGCTGAGGCTGGCCAGCCTCGAGGAGGCCATAAGGGAGGCAGCGAGGATACTGGCCGAGGCCGAATACCCGATACTCTACGGCTGGAGCTCCACGAGCTGTGAGGCCATAAGGGTCGGCCTCGAGCTGGCCGAGGAGCTCGGGGGCGTGATAGATAACACGGCCACGATATGCCACGGGCCGAGCATACTGGCCATCCAGGAGGTCGGTCTCTCCGGCTTCACGCTCGGCCAGATAAGGCACAGGGCCGACCTCGTGATCTACTGGGGCTCCAACCCCTGGGATGCCCACCCCAGGCACCTCGAGCGCTACTCGGCTTTCTCTGAGGGCCGTTTCCAGCCCTCATCATGGCGTAGGGCCGTCCTCAAGCTCAAGGCCATGCAGGCCCGCAGGAGGGCCCTGAGGGCCAGGGGTCCCCTGTTCCTGGCCAAGGAGAAGATGCCGGAGATACCGCCCGTCCCCGACGGGCCTGAGATACCGCCCGAGCTTAGGCTCGAGACGAGGAGGCTCATCGTCGTCGATGTGAGGAGGACCCCTACGGCCGAGAGAGCGGATTACTTCCTCAGGGTGAGGCCTGGCGAGGATTTCGAGCTCCTCCAGGCCTTCAGGACGGTGGTCAGGGGGGAGGAGCTCGACGTGCCGGAGGTGGCTGGCGTCCCCTCGGACGTGATCTACGAGGTCGCGGACGTGATGATGAGCTGCCGCTGTGGCGTCCTCTTCTTTGGTCTCGGCCTCACCATGAGCAGGGGCAAGATAAGGAACATAGAGGCAGCCATATCCCTCGTCAGGGACCTGAACCGCTACACTAAGTTCCACATATTGCCCATGAGGGGCCATTTCAACGTGACGGGCGCCAACATAGTCTTCACCTGGACCACTGGCTACCCCTTCGCCGTCGATTTCAGCCACGGTTACCCGCGCTATAACCCGGGCGAGACGAGCGTGATAGACATACTGCTGAGGGGCGATTCGGATGCGGCCCTGATAGTGGCCTCGGACCCCGTGGCGCACTTCCCGAGGAAGGCCGTGGAGAACCTGGTCTCGAACCCGCTGGTGGTCCTCGATCCTGCCCCCACGCCCACGACGGCCCTGGCCGATGTGGTCATACCGACCGCCTGGGTGGGCATAGAGGTCGAGGGGACGGCCTACCGCATGGACCACGTCCCGATACCCCTGAAGAAGGTGGTAGAACCGCCCCCCGGCGTCCCCTCCGATGAGGAGGTCCTGAGGCACCTCCTCAAGGAGGTCAGGAGGCTCAGGAGGAGCTGACCTCTTTTAGGCCGCCCGGGCCCGATGACCGGTATGCCGAGGGTGGTGGTCGTCAGGGGAGAGGATGTCTTCTCCATGGTGGAGGAGGCCCTCAGGTTCTTCGAGAGACCGAGCAGGAGGAAGGTGGTCATAAAGCCCAACCTCATAATAGATAGGCCGGGCCCCACCACGCCGGTGGATGTGGTTGAGGCCCTCCTGAGGTTCTACGGGCCGGGGAACGAGGTCGTGATAGCCGAGGGCTCCGGGTGGTGCGAGACCCGGGAGGCCTTCGAGGCCCTGGGCTACGTCGAGCTGGCCAGGAGGTATGGCGTCAGGCTCGTCGACCTGAACGAGGACGCTTATGAAGAGGTCTCGAGGCCCGATGCCCTCGTGCTGAAATCCTTCAGGCTCCCCCTCACCGTCAAGAACTCCTTCCTGGTCTCAGCTGCCCTCCTGAAGACGCACTCCCTGACGGGCGTATCGCTCAGCCTGAAGAACATGCTCGGCATAGCGATAGGCGAGCCCATCAGGGCGGGCAAGAAGAGGCGTTTCCACAGGCTCGGCCTGGACGAGAGCATAGTGGATATCTGCTCCTACAAGAGGCCGGATATGGCCGTCATAGACGGGCGCGTGGCCTGCATAGGGGGCGAGCTCGGCGGGCGCCCGGAGCCCCTCGGCCTCCTAATAGCGTCCGACGACCCCGTGGCAGCCGACGCAATAGGGGCCAAGATACTCGGCTACGACCCCTTCTCGATAAGGCACATAAGGCTCGCGCACGAGAGAGGTCTTGGGACGGCGGACCTAAGCGAGGTGGAAATAATAGAGCTCGAGGTATGAGCTCAGATGACCTTCACGCTCGAGGCCTTAAAGGCCAGGTAGACCCTGGCATTCTCTCTTATCCCGAGTTCCTCCCTTGAAATAGGCGTTATGACCGATACGAACTCGACCTCCGGCCCCACCTCGACCCTTACCTCGAATACGTGCTCCTTCTGCTCCAGGCCCACGACACGGCCTTCCAGGACGTTCCTCGCGCTCGTCACGGGTTTCTCCGTCGAGAGCAGTATGTCCTCGGCCCTGAGGCACATTATCACATCGCCCTCTCGGCCCTGAACCGATAGCACCTTGATGCCCCCGATGTCGAGCTCGTAGAGGCCATCGGGCCTGCGCTTGCACCTGCACCTCATTATGTTCCTGAAGCCCAGGAACCTGGCCACCAGGGCGCTCGCGGGCTTGCTTAGCATCTCGCCCGCGTCCCCGGCCTGCACCACGCGGCCATCGTGCATTATGGCCAGGTCGTCGGCCAGCTTGAGGGCCTCTATGCGGTTATGCGTCACGTGGAGGACTGAGGCCCCGAGCTGCTCCTTGACCTTCCTGAGTTCCGATAGGAGCCTGGACCTCGAGGCCTCATCGATGTGGGCCAGGGGCTCGTCAAGGAGCAGGACCCTGGGCCTTATGGCGAGGGCTCTCGCGAGGGCCACCTCCTTGGCCTCCCCGCCGCTCAGCTGGCCCGGCCTCCTGTCGGCCAGGTGCTCTATGCCCACGACCTCCATGGCCCATCTCACGGCCTCCTCCAGCTCCCGGCCCCTGAGCCCCCTCGCCCTCGGGCCGAAGGCCACGTTCTCGTAGACCGTCATGTGCGGGAAGAGCATGGGCTCCTG
>CAYNQQ010000012.1:0-13258 GCA_964399385.1 uncultured Candidatus Bathyarchaeia archaeon
GGAGGGCCAGCCAGAGGAAGTGGCTGTGGAGGCGCTCTATCTCGGCCACTATGGTCCTTATGTAGAGGCCCCTCTCCGGCACCTCTATGCCCAACAGGGCCTCGGCGGTCGTGCAGTAGGCGGTCGTGTGGGCATGCGAGCATATCCCGCAGACGCGCTCGGAGAGGAAGACGGCCTGCTTGAAGGTCCTGGTGGTCATCAGCTTCTCTATGCTCCTGTGGCAGTAGCCGAGCCTGATATCGACGCTCTTGACCACATCGTCCTCGAGGTAAAGCGTTATCCGCTCCGGCTCGAGCAGATACTCGTGGTAAGGCCCTATCACCACTTCCCTACGGGCCGACACGGCCACCACCCCCTCACCCGTATACGCGTTTCACGAATTCTAAGACCGGGCTCCTGTGAACCTCCAGGCCCAGTTCCTCGGGCTTCACGCCGAGGCACATGGCCACGACCTCCATGAGATGTAGCACGGGCACGTGGAACTCCATGCCGTAGCGCCTGAGGGCCATTTGGCCGGTCTCGAACTGGCTTATACACGCTGGGCAGGTCGTAATCACGCAGTCGGCACCGGCAGCTGATATGGCCTCGAGTTTTGGCGCCAAGCGTTCCTTGAGAGAGAACTCCATGTCGATGTTAGAGCTGGGGAAACCGCAGCAGAGCCTCTCAAGCTTATACTCCACCAGTTCTGCCCCAAGGGCCTCGAGTAGCTCCCTCATCATGTTAGGCTTAGACCAGATGTCCTCACCGGGCTTGGACCTGAATAGGTGGCAGCCATAATGGACCGCCACTTTGGCCTTTAGCGGCGCCTTGACCGACTCCTCGATCTTAGCCTTGAAGTCCCTATGGAGAGCCTCCACGGCGTGGAGTAGCTCGACCTTGCCCTCGTATTTGTAGCCGAACCTGCTGAGCACGGAGCTTATCTTCTCACGCTCCTCCGGCTCCTTAAGGGCCTCCTCCGCCTCGAAGAGCGTCTCATAACAGCCGTTGCATAGGACGAAGAGCCTATCGATGCCCTGCTTCTCCGCTAATGCCAGGTTTCTGGCAGACAGAGCAAGCCATAGGTCCCTGTCCATGAGTCGCGTTATCACGGGCTCGGGGCAACACGAGTAGCCCTGTACATCCGAGAAATCGGCCCCCAGGATTTCTAAGGCCTTCCTGGCGGCCAGCTCGATGCTCGGGTACCTGAAGGGTATGAGGCAGCCCAGGAAGAGACCATACCTGACCACTTCACCCACCTCCTATCTATACCTTAGCCTGCCCTTCTTCACGTCATAGCCGGCCCTCTTGGCGAAGTTGATGGCCTCAGCCATCTCCCTGAGCTCCCTGGTCGCCTCAGGGCTGGCGCAGGCCCCCGGGGGTGTGGGAGGCAACCCCATCTTCTCCCTCCTACGCATTATGGTCTTCGAGATGGCTGTAGCGCAGCCGGTGCCCATGAGGGCCTCAGCCACCGGCCTGGCCTGCGGCGGGAGCGGCCCCTCCCGGGGCTTAAGGAGCGGCTTTTCCTCGTAACCCTCCGGCGTGTAGAGCTTCTCGGGCCTTAAGCCTGCGAACTCCACGCCGAACAGGTCCCTTATCTCCCGTTCTATGAACTCGGCGGCGGGCGCTATACGGGATATGTCGGGGACCCTCATTTCCTCTTTCGGCACTTTCACGCGGACCGTGATGATCGTACCCCTTACATCCACGTGGTATAGTAGCTCCACGTCGAGCCCCTCATCAACGGCCGATATGGTCATGAAGCGAGCCTCACGGGCCAGGCCCATAACGGCCCTCATGACATCCTCCAAGTCCCCTGCTCTGGCGGTCAGAAAGACACGTCTCTCCGTGGGGGTCTCTATCCTGAGGGCCTTAGGGCCGAGGATTTCCCTCAGCCTGCTCGCTATCTCACCCGCCCTCATGGCTCACACCCCGTAGATACGCCTCATGAGCTCGAGGGCCTCCTCCCTCGGCATGACCCGTATGGCCTGGGTGGAGCAGTACTTGGCGCACCAGGGATCGCCATCGCAGAAATCGCATTTCACCGCGATCTTCCTCTCCTCGTCGAACCACGGGACCCCCATGGGGCAGGAGACCACGCAGGAGCGGCAGCCTATGCATTTCATGGGGTTTATCAGGACCCATCCCGTCTTCTCGTCCTTCTTTATGGCCTCGGTCGGGCAGACCGAAGCGCACACGGGCTCTTCGCAGTGTTGGCACTGGATGGCTTCGAAGAGCACGCGCTCGGGGTTGAAGATGATATGTCTCATGGCCTTGCTGAAGTCTAAGACGCCGTAATGCTTGTAGGAACAGGCTATCTCGCAGTATCGGCAGCCCGTGCACCTGTCCGGGTCGTAGAAGAGCACCGATTGCTCGGTGATGCCCGCCACTTCTCCTTCACCCGGCCCCACTCCACCGGGAATTAAAAAGCCTTTCAGCCTCCTTTTCGTGCCATAGCCCGAATTATGTCTTTTTTGGCCGCAATTGATATACGTCACCATTTGCCCCCTCTGACCGTAAAACTTTTTAAAACAAATCCTTCTCCAGGCCCGGTGGCCAGCATGGCGGCGGCAGCTAAGAAGGTGGCCGAGGAGTTCAAGAAGATGGTCCAGGAGAAGCTGGGCATGGTCCCGCCGCACATCGAGGCCATGTGTGATAACGCGCCCGAGGTCGTGGCCCACTTCGTACGCATGTACGGCGCCGCCATGAAGCCCGGCGCCCTCGACCCGAAGGTGAAGGAGCTCATGGGCCTCGCCCTGGCCGTCGCCCTCGGGTGCAGGCACTGCATGACCTGGCATACCATAATGGCCCTCGAGCACGGCGCCACCAAGGAGGAGATCTTCGAGACGCTGGGCGTGGCGGCCATAATGACGGGTGGCCCCGGCATAGTCACCTGGTCCGAGCCGGTCATAGAGGTCCTGAAGCAGAAGGGTCTCCTCTGAAAGTCCCGGGGGCCTGAAGCTATTTTTTCCTGAGCACCCTCATGCTCTTGATTACGCAGTCCCTGCCCTTCAGCACCTTCACCTTGTGGCCGCAGGCCGGGCACCTCAGCGTGGGGAAGACCAGGTGGTATTCCGGCCTGTCCTCCAGCGATATGGGGCCTCTGTAGCCGCAGGATGGGCACTCGACCTCCGCCTCCTCAAGCTCTATGTAGAGGCGGGCCCCCTCGAGGACCGTGCCCCTGGATAGCTCCCTGAACCAGAAGACGAGCTGGTCCGGGTTCACCAGGCTGAGCCTCCCTATGCTCAGCCTCACCTCCCTGACCTCCTCGGCCTCGTTCTCGAGGGCCGCCCTGAGGGCCAGGTCGAAGAGCCTCTTGGTCACCGAGAGCTCGTGCATGCTTCCGCCTCAGAGGCCGAGGGCCTCTATCACATCGCCTATGCCCTCGCCCGTGAGGCAGCAGGTCCTGACGATCTTTATGGACGGGTTCACGGCCCTGAGGTCCCCCTCCAGCTTGGCCAGATCGATACCGAGGTGCCCGGCCAGATCCACCTTGTTTATCACGGCCACATCCGCCTCCATGAATATGTAGGGGTGCTTGAGCACCACGTAGGGGCCCTCGGTCACGCTCACGACCACGAGCCTCTGGTGCGATCCGAGGGGGAACTCGGCGGGGCAGATGAGGTTGCCCACGTTCTCTATGAATATCAGGTCTAAATCGGCCAGGTTCAGGCGCTTCAGGGCCTTGGCCACGAGGTTCGCGTCCAGATGGCATTCCTTGCCCGTGTTGACCTGGACGACGGGTATCCCGTGCGCGGCTATGAGGTCGGCATCTATGGTGGTAGTGAGGTCGCCGGCTATGTAGGCCATCCTATAACGGCCCCTGAGGGACTCGACGAGGCGCGATATTAGGGATGTCTTGCCCGAGCCCACGGAGCCCATGACGTCTATGGCCCTCACGCCGAACTTATCGAGCAGAGCTCTGTTCTCCTCGGCCAGGCGCCTGTTGGCCTCTAAAAGCGACTCCTCGAGCTCTATATCGAATACCTCGCCCTCCTCCGCCCTCACTACCTCCCTCATGTCCTCTTGCCGGTACCCCCGCCCTATATATCGGCTGGCCCTCGAGGCCACGTGGGAAAAAGAAGGGGTGTGGGGCCCGGCTCTGGGCCCGGTGCTCAGTAGAGGCTGACCTGCTTACCCCTCCTCCTCAGCACGGCCACGGCTATAGCGGCCCCCACGACCACGGCAGCCACTATGATCAGCATCTCCTTCGTGACGAACAGGACGGGCCTCGGCCCAGGCCCGGTCACGCTCGGCGCTGTCCCCCCGCCGCTCGGGGCCTCCACCGTGTACTCGGGCTCCTGCTCCGCCGTCTCGGGCACATCGAGCCCGGTGCTCGGGTCATGCTCAAGGCTGCAGGAGCCGAAGTAGCCGTAGAGCAGGAGAAGGTGGAGCGACCTCCCGGCCTCGAGGTAGGCTGCCCTCACGGGCCTTATCTCGCGTCTCCCCTCGCAGGTGATTATGCAGGCGTTCACGAACCTGAACCAGCCGGCCAGGGTCGTGTTCTCCTCGACGAACTGGAATTTGACGTGCTTCTTGAGCTTCCCGAGGGCACCGAGCATCTTCTCCTTCCCGCCGCTCCTGTCCTCCCTCACGTCCAGGATGCGCTCCCCGACCCTGATGTGCGTTGACCTGCAGGCCTCCTTTAGGCGCTCGGATTCCTCCTCGCAGATGCGCGAGAGCTCGTGGAGGAGGGCCTTGACGTCCGTCATGAAGGCCGTCATGTTGGCCGTGAGCCAGGACGCGACATCCTGGATGCCGCTCTTGATGTCCCCGACGTCCTCCAGCTCCATGAGGTACATCAGGGTCTGGTTCAGGGACCTGAGGCTGGCCGAGAGGTTGGCCAGCAGTTCCCTCGCCTGCTCTATGGCCTCCTTGAGGTCAGCGGGCAGGGAGGCCCCGAGGGCCGATCTGGCTTCCTCGAGCAGCCCGGCCAGGTTCTGGGCGAGCTCCTCGAGGTAGCCCGCGAGATCGCCGAGCCCGGCGGCAGCCTCCCCTATCCCCTCTTTGGCGGCCCTCAGGTCTACATCAATCTCCGAGAGGGCCTTGTTCAGCGAGCCGAGGGCCTCCGAGGAACGCTTTTCGGCGTTCCTGAGGGCATCCTCGAGCACGTCCCTGGCCTCAAGGGCCAGGTCCCTCACCTCGCCCGTGCCGTGTAGTTCATCGGCCAGGCCCGAGAGGTCCTCGACGCCCGTGGAGTTCACGCACATGAGCCTGAGCCAGAGGGCGAGGCCGGCCTTCTCCACCTCCGGCTCCGTCAGGTTGAAGGCCGAGAAGAGCTCCCTGACCACATCTATGTTCCACTTCCACCCCAATACGACTACATCCTGTTTCAGCTCACCTCTTATGAGCGTGTAGTTGAGGCCCTCCGTCCTCTCCTCGACGGGGAAGAAGTAGAGCCTGCACCTTATCATCAGGTTACCATTCAAGAACGAGAACTCGGGCCTCCTCACCCCCACGAGCTTGTAGGCGAACCAGACACCTATCACCTTGCCGTCGGGGCCCGTTATGTTGCCCGGCCCCTCTATCTCCCACTCGTTCCCGGCGAAGAGGAACAGAGGGGGATGCAGCTCCCTGAGCAGGGATTCTATCTCCTCGGCCGGCCTCCCCCTGCGGCAGTACCTCGAGTGGACGACGGCCGAGAGCAGGGACCAGTATTCCTTAAGGGCCTTCTTGGCCAGGGAGCGTATCTCCTTGAGCTTCTCCATGGAGGGGCTCTCCTTGAAAGCCCTGAGGGCCGATAGCAGGTCATTTAAGGTCCTCCTGAGCTTCCCGGCCTCCTTGGCCACCTCGTCCAAGCCCATGGAGGAGGCTATATCGCTCACCTGGTCCAGCACGGCTATGAGGCGCTCCGTCTCATTGATGAGTTCCTCCACGAACTCAGGGGGGCTTCCGGGCGTGAGCATGGTTATGTTCACGAAGAGCCCCATGAGGCCCTCGCCGAGCTCGCGGACGAGATCCACGAGCTGCGTCATGCGCCCCCTGAGTTCTTCCTTCAGCTCCTCGAGGAGGGCGCGGGCCGTGGCGTTGAGCCTCAGCAGGGAGGCGTTCTCGAGGAGGTAGTACTCTATGAGGCCCCTATAATCGGCCACGTAAAACGTGGTGTTGTCCTTGACGTACCACCACACCACCAGGGGCTTGTGCTCGTGCACGGCCACGACCACGACATCCGTTTTGATGAACATCCACCCGTCCTTGCTCTCCACCTCGTAGCCGGGCTTACCGGCGTCTACCAGGGCCTCGGCCTGCCCGCTTAGGGCCGATGCCGCCAGGAGGAACAGCACGAAGAGCACGATTAAGGCTTTCTTCCCCATGGTCCACCTCCGACCTTAGATGGGCCACGGGACCTCGATAAGCCCTTCTCATTCTAACTCTACCGAACCTTTTGCTCGTCTTTTTTAGAAGGTCAGAAGGCCGAGGAAGGCGAGGAGGACGACGTTTATACATAGGAGGGCGAGGCCCACGGGCAGGGCCCTATCGAGCCTTATCCCCTTCCCGATGGAGACGGCCGAGCAGATGAGCAGGGCCGTCCAGGACTGGAGGACCGTGAGGAGCTTGAGGGCCACACCATAGGGCAGGACGAGGTAGGCGTAGGGGAAGATGGCGAGCGGGAGATTGGCCAGCGAGACGGCTATGAGCAGCTCCAGCTCGGCCCCGCGGCGCCTGTAGAAAGCGAGGCATAGGGCCTCGCAGGCCAGGGCCACGAGCGCCCACTGGGCCAGGTAGTGGAAGAACAGACAGTAAGGGCCGTAGGTGGAGGTCCTGGCATAGAACATCAGTATCGGCATTAGCTCCGCCCTCGCGGCCCCGTAGCCCCCGAGGACCAGGACGAGAGTGGCGAGGGGGAGGCCCAGCCTGGGGTTATCGCAGGCCAGCCTGAACAGGGGGGAGAGCAGGAGGGCTCTGAGGAACCTCTCGAGGGGGCCGGGCTCCCTCACCACTATGGTGATGGTGCCGTCCCTGAGGGCCGAGAAGACCCTGAGGCCCCTCTCGTTCAGGCAGTAGCGTTTCTTCTCGTCCTGCCTTATGAGGTCGGACATGACGCTGAGGTGGTAGTATATCGTGCCCACGCCGAGCTTGAGCTCCCGCCTCAGCTCCTTAAACGGCGTTGGGCCTCTCTCCCCGAGTATCCTCAATATCCTGAGCCTGACGGGGCTCCTCAGGACCGAGTACCACTTAGCCATCTCGTCCTCGCGTGGCTCATGCCCAGCCCTGGTAAGGACGCCTCACCTCAGACCTGGGGGTGCTCGGCTGGCTAAAAAAGGACCCCGTTTCAGTTCTTTAGAACCCGGGGGCATCCACCATCTCGCCGGGGCGGTAGAGCCGGGGCCTTCATATCGCTGGCATCGCTCGCACCCTCGTGGTCCTATCACCACCGGGTCTCAGTAGGAGAGGCGGCCGTCCTCGACCACCAACCGTCCGGACTTGATGACGTGTACCACGAGGTTCGAGCCGAGCCTGTAGCCGAGGTGCTCGTGGCCCGGGACATCCAGCACGACCAGATCGGCTTTTTTCCCGACCTCGAGCGAGCCTATCTCGCCGGATAGGCCGAGGGCGTGGGCGGCGTTCAGCGTGGCCGCCGATAGGGCCTCCGCCTGCGTCATCCTCATGCAGTAGCAGGCCAGGGCCATGACGGTCTGCATGCTCTCCACCGGGCAGTTGGGGTTGAAATCCGTCCCGAGGGCCACCGGGACCCCGAGCTCCACCATCCTCCTCGCGTCCGCGAACCTCCCGATCAGGGTGGTGAGGGGCGAGGCCGGGAGCAGGACGCCCACGACACCCGACCTCGCCATGGCCCTAAGCCCCTCCTCGGACGAGCACAGCAGGTGGTCCGCCGATACGGCCCCGAGCTCGGCCGCGAGAGAAGCCCCTCCCGTATCCGTGAACTCGTCCGCGTGCAGCTTTGGCTTTAGGCCCAGCTCCAAACCGGCGGTTAGTATCCTCCTGGCCTGCTCCCTGCTGAAGACCCCTTCCTCGCAGAACACATCGCAGAAGAGGGCGAGGCCCCGCCCCGCTACCTCGGGCAGCATCTCGGATACCACGAGCTCCACGTAATCGTCCGGCCTGCCCTCGTGCTCGGGCGGGATGGCGTGCGCCCCGAGGAAGGTGGGCACCACATCGACCGGGTGCTTCTCATCGGCCTTCCTGAGGGCTCTCAGGCATTTGATCTCGTCCTCCACGGTGAGGCCATAACCGCTCTTGGCCTCAACGGTCGTGGTCCCGTGGAGGAGCATCAGGTCCAGCCTCCTGAGGCATTCCCCGACCAGCCTGGCCTCCGTGGCCGCCCTCGTGGCCCTGACCGTCCTCATTATGCCGCCCCCCATGGCGAGTATCTGCATGTAGGAGAGGCCCCTCGTCTTCATCTCGAGCTCCTCCGGCCTGTAGCCCTCCCCCGCGAACACCAGGTGGGTGTGGGCGTCCACGAGGCCCGGGATCACGGTCATGCCGGAGACATCGAGCTCCTCTTCCGCCCTGAAGGAACGCCTGATTTCCCTCGTCCTGCCGACGGCCACTATACGGCCGTCCCTGATGGCCACGGCCCCGTCCCTGATGACCTTAAGCCTGCCGAGCTCCTCGCCCACGAGGGGGGCCGGGCCCACTGGCGTCGCCAGCTCCGAGGCACCATAGAGCACCAGGTCGGCCTCCCGCCTCAGGAGGGCCACCTCCCCATGGCCTTGGCGAGCGCCACCTCTAAGATATCGTCCTCCCTTAGGCCCTCGACCTGGAGGTAATACCTGGCGAGTTCTATCAGGGCCTTTAGGGGTATCGGACCGCAGAACTCGGCCCCTATGACCGGGACGCCGAACCTCCTGGCCTCGAGCCTCACCATCTCCATGACCCTGTATAGGGGCGTCTTGTCGGGGTCCGAGATCACCATGCCGACCTGGACCACACTCTCCCTTGGCACGTAGACCCCTATGGCCTTCACGCCAGAGAGGCCTCCCTTCTCGGAGTGGAGGGCCCTGGCTATTCTCCTGGCCACCCTCAGGTCCGTGGTCCCGAGGTTGACGTTGAAGTTTATTATGGGCTTCCTGGCCCCGACAGCCGTGGCGCCAGCCGTCGGGTGGGGCCTCCTGGGGCCGAAATCGGGCTCGCGGCCAGGCTTAGCCATCATTTCCTCGAGCTTCTCGAACTCGCCCGCTCTTATCCAGTCCAGGCTCCTCCTCTCCGGCCTGGTGGCGGCCTCGGCGTATAGGTAGACGGGGACCCCGCATTCCTCCGAGAACTTCCTCCCGAACTCCCTCGCCAGCCCGACGCAGTAATCCATGCTGGTCCCGGCCAGGGGGACGAAGGGGACCACATCGACGGCCCCGATCCTCGGGTGTTGGCCCCTGTGGTACCTCATGTCTATCTTCTCGACCGCCACCCTCGCGGCCCTCATCATGGCCTCAAGGACGGCCTCCCCCTCGCCCGCGAAGACCACCACGAGCCTGTTGTAGTGCTCGTCGTAGGTGTGGTCGAGCAGGAAGACGCCCTCAACCGATCTTATGGCCTTCAGTATAGTCTCGACAACCGCGGGGTCCGAGGTGCTGAAGTTGGGCGTGCAGCACACGAGCGGCAACCCGGCCACCGGGGTGGCCTTTGCCCGGGAGTTAAAAACGGCGCCGATGGGAGCTCCAGGGGGCCCGGCCTTTTTAAGCCACGCCGGCTCACCCGGGAGGTGTGGCCATGGGGGAGGAGAGGGGCTTCGAGTTCTTGGAGCACACGGCCGACCAATACGTGAGGGCTTTCGGGCCCGACCTCAAGGCCGCTTTCGAGGAGGCGGCCAGGGCCCTCTTCGCCACCATGACGGAGCTCGCGGCCGTGAGGCCTGAGGTCGAGGTAGAGATGGAGGTGGAAGGTGAGGACCTCCAGGCCCTCCTCTACAATTGGCTCGAGGCCTTGCTCGTGAAATTCGATACCGAGGGCCTCCTCTTCTCAGATTTCGAGATTATAGAGCTATCCAGGCGTGAGGACGGCCATTACCGGCTGAGGGCCAGGGCGAGGGGCGAGTCCTTCGACCCTGGGAGGCACCCGCAGTACGTGGCTGTGAAGGGCATAACCTACCACCTCATGGAGGTGAGGGAGGAGCCCGGCCGCGTCGAGCTTAAGTTCCTCTTGGACATCTGAGGTGGGATCATGAGGGTCCTGGTCCTCGGGGCATCGGGCGTGTGCGGCTCGGTGGCCGTCAGGCACCTATGCTTGAGCAAGGCGGTCGAGGAGGTGATAGCGGCCGACCTCAGGCCCGAGAGGGTGGAGAAGCTCGCGAGGAGGCTCATGCCGGAGAAGGTGAGGGCCCTCAGGCTGGACGTGAGGGATGTGGAGGCCGTCGTCAAGGCCATGGGGGAGGCAGATGTGGTGGCCAACGCCACGCCCTACGTCCACAACATAACCGTCATGAAGGCCGCCCTAAGGGCCGGGAGGGACCTGACCGACCTCGGGGGCATGTTCTACGTGACAAGGGAGCAGCTCAAGATGTCCCGGGATTTCGAGGGAGCCGGCCTCACGGCCCTGATAGGCTGCGGCCTCGCCCCCGGAGTGGCGGACGTGCTGGCCAAGAAGGGCTCGGAGCACATGGACGAGGTCCAATCGGTCCACATCTACTATGGAGAGGTGAACTTCACGCCGGCCCTCTACAAGTGGTCCTTCAGGGCCCTTCTCGATGAGCTCACCATGAGGCCTGTGATCTTCAGGGATGGCGAGCTCGTCGAGGTTCCTCCCTTCTCGGGTAAAGAGCTCTTCGATTTCCCTGAGCCCGTTGGGACGAGGCTCTGCATCTACTCGGTTTACTCAGGCATAGCCACCCTCCCGAACACGGTGGGCAAGGGGGTCCGGCTGGTGGAGGCCAAATACGGTTTCTCGGACACCGAACGCCTCGAGGCCCTAATAGAGGCCCTGAGGGCCCTCGGCATGTTGAGCGAGGAGCCCGTTGAGGTGAGGGATGTTAAGGTGAGGCCCCGCGATGTCCTCCTGGCGTGCGCTCCCCCGGCGGAACCGGGGATCGAGGATGCCGTCAGCCTCGTGGTGATCGTGAGGGGCCGTAAGGGCGGGTCAGATGCCGAGGCCAGGTACACGCTCGTCCACGAGTTCCACAAGACTTGGAAGGTGAGTGCTCTCGCCTACCTAACGGGCATAACGCTCTCTATAGCGACCCAGATGCTCGGCCTGGGGGAGGTCGAGGCCAAGGGCGTGCTCTCGCTCGAGGCGGCCGTGGAGCCGGACAGGCTGATCAAGGCCCTTAAGGTCGAGGGCGTGAGGATAAGGGAGGAGGTAAGGGTGAGGAGGGAGCTATGAAATTCCCCGTCCTGCTGGCCGTGCTCATGGTCCTGCTCCTCGCGTCTTTTCCTCCCCAGGCCAGCACCGGGGAGAATGGCCCCCCTGTGGTCAAGGAGGTCCATTTCACGAGTTGGCCCGAGGTGGTGGGGGAGCCCATCGAGGGCTACGTCGTGGTGGAGGACCCGGATGGCGATGTGGTGAGCGTGGTCTTGGTCTTCAGCCTGACGGGCGAGTGGGCGGAGGGGGTTCCCGAGGAACAGAGGACCAGGGTGATAGAGGCCGAGAGCGAGGGCCCTGGCCGGACGAAGTTCTCCTTCCACGCCAGTACGGACGGCTGGGCCCCCGGCGCCTACAACATAACCGTGCTGGCCAGGGATGCCGCGAACCACACCACGGAGTACCCGTATGGCGAGCTCCTCGAGCTCAGGCTCGAGCTCGGGGCCCCTAAGAGGGCCTTCACCTGGATATACGTGGGCTTCGGGGTCCTAATCTGCCTGTTCGCCGTGATGGCCACGGCCTACTCGGCGGCCATGAGGAAGGAGTTCAGGAGGCCCGGGGTTCCCGTTTATTACGGGGCGCCGTGAGGAAGTTAAGGATGGCCAGGGTGGCCAGGACGGCCTCCTCCGTCCTCACGGTAGCCACGCCCTGGTAGGGCACAGTGTTCAAGACGAAATCGCAGACCTCCTCCAGGTCGAAGCCCTCCTCCCCCGCCATGTCGTAGAGGCCCCTATCGGGCCCCCCGAAGGCTATCAGCACCCTCGAGGAGGAGGCCAGCCTGCCAGCCAGCTCCTCAGCCACCTCGTTGACCTGGACCCCGAGCCTCGAGGTCCCTATGACGAGGTCGTAATCGGGCGATGAGAGCAGGTCCCTAAGGGCCCCCCTGAACACCCTCACCTTGTAGCCCCAATAGTAGGGCACGTCCTCCGCCCTAACGGCCCTCAGGCTCAGGGAGCCCCTCCTCCTCACCACCATGAAGGTGAGGCGCTCGCCCGGCCTGGCCCTCAGGCCCGGGGCCAACAGGGGCCTCTCGACCCCGATGTCCACGAGGCAGCCCGAGCGGACCTTTTTAACCACGACCCCTTCCCTGAACTCCCCGTCCCTGAGTTCGCCGGACCGCGCCCTGAGCGGGTGGTGGGGCGTCCTGAGCGGGGGCAGTATGCCGGCATACCTCAGCTCGGGCCTCATGCCTATCAGGGCCTTGCGCAGGTATTGCGGCGTCTCCATGTAGGTCAATACGGCCCTTATGAGCTCCGAGTCCCCGCCCGGCACGTCCTCGTAGACCACCACCTCGTCCACCCTGAATATGGCGGCGGAACGCCCTATCAGCCCTATCTTGGCCGTCTTCTCCCTCAGGTGGGGGACATCTGATACTATGGAGGAGGGTATGGCTATGCTGAAGGAAGGCTTCCTCCTGGGCACCAGGGGCTCCCTGCGGCTGGCCAAGCGGACCCCTCCGGAGCGGGCTCAGGCCCCGGGCGAGCTGGCGGCCCTGCCCGCCCATATGTGGGCGAGCCTCGTGGGCTCCGGGAGCTTGTGCCCCCTCAGGCAGGACCTAACCAGGTTGAGGGCTGACCAGAAGCCCACCATGTTGCCGGGGGATATCACTATGGGCCTGCAGCCCTTCTTCGAGAGGTAGATGAAGCCCAGGAGCTCCTCACCCTCCACCAGCAGGGACCAGGTATCCGGCCTCCTGGGCTCGGGCCAGTAGTGCCCGCAGAGCTTCTTCTTCGCCACGCCAACGGTCGGGAGGCGGGCCACCACGCCGAGATGGGTGGCCTCGCCGCACCTCCTCGGGTGGGCTATGCCCTGGGCATCCACGAGGACCACATCGGGCTTCTGGCCGAGGCCCCTCAGGGCCTTCAGCATGGCCGGGACCTCCCTGAAGGCCAGGAAGCCCGGGATGTAGGGGAACCTGACCTCGACCTCGGAGGTGGAGACCTCCAGGACCTCGAGGGACGGGTAGGAGAGCAGCACGCAGGCCCCGAAGGCCCTATCGCCCCTGAAGGCCACGTCTACCCCCGCCACG
>CAYNQQ010000013.1:0-13050 GCA_964399385.1 uncultured Candidatus Bathyarchaeia archaeon
CCTCATATACGTTCACGACGTGCCAGAGTGGGTAATAAGGCATGAGAGGTTGCTGAGCCTCATAAGGGAGAAGTACTCAGCGGGCAGAGACACACAGCGTTACTACTGGCGCTCCAGGCGCGTGTTCCCTCTTAAGGTGCTGATAGAGGCAGGGGTAGAACTTAGCGAGCTGAGAGGCTGCAGGTTCTCCTTAGTAGCCAGGCCTAAGGACGGCGTGGTGGTCGGCAGCTACCCGATAAACAGCCGCATACCGGTAAGCGGGGAGCTGATGCGATTGCTCGGCTACTACACGGCCGAGGGCTTCATGAGGGAGAACAAGGTGGTTTTCACGTTCAATTCATCCGAGGAGGATTACGTGGCTGACCTGGTGAGCTGCCTGAGGGAGCTCTTCGGCATCGATGCCAAGGTCTACAAGCGTGAGAATAGATTAATCGTGGATGTGAATAGCAAGACGCTGAGGGCTGCCATGGAGCTGGCTTTTGGCCTGAGGACGGGGGCGAGGAGCAAGACAATACCTGACCTGGTGCTTTCGGCACCGCCAAGCCTGCAGCGCCAGTTCTTGATCGGCCTGTTTAGAGGAAACGGCCATTACCAACCGGATAAGGTATTGACCTACACTACTGCCAGTAGGGAGCTGGCGTCCTCCCTGTCATTACTGCTGCTCAGCCTCGGCGTCTTCCCCACGATAGTCGCAGGTGATGGGAGAAGGTTCGATATCAATATCGCCTATGGGGAGGGACGTAAGGCGTTATCCGATATCGCGAGGGCCATGGGCAAGCCTGTGAGCGATTTCGGTCTCTCGAGCAGGTTCACGGGCATACCCAAGGCCCAAGTCATAGAGCTACTGAGGAAGCTGAACCCCACGGCGTGCAGGAGCGGGACCTATACTCACCTCGGTAAGGTAAGGACCTCCAGGCGTAGGATATTGGAGAAGGTATTCAGGCCCGAGAAGCTCAGGAGGAGGGCTGACCTGCTTTTATCCCTGCTTGACGGGGCCAAGAGCGCCTATGAACTCGCGACAGAGCTGGGTCTGCCGTATCGTGTATGCATGAGGGAGTTGGAGAGGTTGACCTCCTACGGCTTAATCAGGAGGATGGGCTCCGGCGTCTCAGCCACCTACGAGCTGACGGAGGATGGGAGGGAGGTGGCCGAGGGGCTACTGAGGCTGAGAGGCCTGCTATCAAGCGACCTGGCCTTCCTCAGAGTGCGTTCAGTGAGGCAGGTGCCCTATGACAGGCCCTACGTCTACGACCTCTCCGTGGAGAGTGCCGAGAATTTCGTGGCAGGTCTCGGCGGCGTGATATGCCATAACTCGGAAGCCTTTGGTTTCGGTATAGAACATATAGCTGATGGCATAATAAGGTTCAGGAGGTTCATCAGGGGAGGCGTCCTGAGGCGTTTCCTCCTCGTGGAGAAGATGCGCCAGACCCCCCACAGCCTCACCATGCACGAGGTCATAATAATAGATGGCAGGGGGATGGTGGTCAGGCCCGCGAGGATAACGAAGGAGGATGTGGCCCTCCCGGCCTCGGTGGTGGAGAAGATAGTCAGGGCCTCGAGGGAGCGCGAGGCCGAACTCTGATATCTGATAGCGCAGGGTTTAAGCCCTACTCGTCATAAAGATGTAGCCTCTTGCATCTCAGAAGACGCAAGGTATTTTAGGCCTCGGGGGCCTGACCCCCAGGTGGTGGTCCTGCCGGGCCTGTCCTCGAGGCTCGAGAAGGTCAGGAAATCGCCTGTTAGACGTGTAGCAGCCCTCCTGGCCGAGGCGAGAGGCAAGAAGGACATAATATCCTTCGGGGGAGGAGCCCCGAGCCTCCCTCCCCCTAAAGAGGTGATCGAGTTCCTCGTGGAGAAGCTGAGGGAGGAACCTCAGTTCTCGGCTTCCTATGGCGGGACGAGGGGGTTCCTCGAGCTCAGGGAGCTCATAAGCGAGGACCTGAAGCGTTACGCTGGCCTCGAGCCCGATCCCGCGAAGGAGATCATAATGACGGAGGGGGCCACGGAGGGCATATTCCTCGCCCTCATGGCTGTCGTCGACCCGGGCGATGAGGTCATACTCATGGACCCGACCTACCTGGGCTTCATAGAGGCTGTCAAGCTCTCCGGGGCCAGGCCCGTGGGCCTGCCGGTCTACGTTGAGGAGGGCTTCCAGCCCGATATAGAACGCCTTAAGGAGCTCATAGGCCCGAGGACCAAGGCCCTGATACTCCTATCGCCCGATAACCCTACGGGCCGGGTGGTCGAGAGGGAGCGCGTCAAGGCCATAGTTGACCTGGCCGTTGACCACGGCTTCTGGATAATATCTGACGAGACCTACAAGCACATAATCTACGAGGGCCAGCACACCTACACGGCCAGCCTGCCCGGGGCCTGGGAGAACACCATAACCGTCTGCACTTTCTCAAAGACGGCCTCCATACCCGGCTTCAGGCTCGGCTACGCCTACGGGCCAGCGGAAGCCATAGATGCCATGGAGAAGATAAAGCAATACGTGAGTCTGTGCCCGAGCACGCCGGCCCAGCTCGCCATGATGGCCTTCCTCAGGGATGGCGTCAAGGAGCGTTACCTCCGCGAGGTGGTCATACCGACCTACAGGGCCAGGAGGGACGTGATGGGCAAGCACCTGGCGGAGCTCCTGCCCGAGGCTAAGACCGTCAAGCCCTCCGGGTCTTTCTTCTACTTCGTCGACGTCAGGCATTACCTCGGGGAACTCGGGATGGACGATGAGACCTTATGCAACAGGCTCATAAAAGAGGTCTCCGTGGTCGCGATACCGGGCGGCTACTTCGGCGAGATGGGCAGAGGGCACATAAGGCTGACGTTCGTGTCCGAGCCCGAGGAGCGCATAATAGAGGGCCTCTCGAGGATGGCGAGCTACATGACCGGGGAGAAGGCCTGACCTCGGGGCTCAGGGCCGTCTTCTGGACCCCCTGTTTTATCTGGACGCTCGCGTTGGCTATGTAGCCTAAAATGCTGACCACCGTTATGTTCATGGTGTAGCCCTCGTAGGGGGACCAGTTCCAATTGCACATGAAGGTCAGGTTCTCGCCCGGCCTTATGATGACGGGCGGCTTTAGGCTCGGCGTCACTTTCAGGTCCTCCGGCCCGAGGTAGAGGCCATCGACCACGGCGCTTATGTTGTATATCCTGGCCGGGGCCGGGGAGGAGAACTCGTTCATGACGGTGATGTTGAAGTAGCAGGCCCCGGCGTCCTTCACGAAGTTGACCTCTACAATCCTTATCACGACGGGGGGTGGCGTCCTGAGGCCCAGGTAACCCCTGTAGCCCTGGACGGACCTCACCCTTATGGTCATGTTCCTGTCCCTGTAGGCCAGCCAGTTCAGGGTGCAGTTCAGCGTGAGCGTTGAGTCGGGCTTGAGAACGTAGGGCTTCTTGGGGCTTATCTTGGGCTTCGTGGGCAGGTTCTCCAGGACCGTCCCGTTGTCCAAGATGGCGTCTACGGCCGTGATGTTGACAGCCGTCGGGCTCCCGGGCGAGTTCGTCACGTTGAGGAGGAACCAGAAGGGGCTCGAGGCGTTGAAGAAGGCCTTCAGGATGAGCTTGACGGCCGGGGGCCTCGCGTAATAAGAGGCCCCGGACCCATTCCTTATGAGGACCAGCACCATCAGCTCCGCGCCCGTGTAGTTTGCCCAGTCCCACATGCAGGTGAAGTTAACCGATTCTCCCGCCCCAAGTGACATGGGGAGGGAGGGCCTCACGTCCTCGATGACGTGGAAGTGGCCATCGGGCGTTACGACGCACACGTTCTCCAGTCTGACGGCCTTGAAGCTGTAGGAGGGGTTCATCACGGTGAGCTCGAAGTAGCTCGTGTTGTCCAAGGGGAACCTGACCTCGGTTATGGCGAGGGTGGGTAGCCCTGGTATCGTTATGCCGGTCTCGTACCAGTAGCCGCTCACCACCAGGTAGGTGAGGAAGCTGCTAAGGATGGCGCAGGCGGCGAACAGGAGGGCCAGCGTCTTCCTGCCCATGCTGCCTCCCGGCCCGGTTCAGCACGCGCTCTTATGAGGCTTGTGGTGCCCCCTCTCCGGGCGACCGCGCTTGAAGGCGAGGGACATAGCCCTATCGGCCATGCTGGCGGCCCTCTACGCCGGCCTGGTGGTGGCCTTAGCCCCGATAAGCTTCCTCATATTCCAGGTCAGGGTTGCGGACGCCCTGCTCCCCCTCTCGGCCGTCCTCGGCTGGCCGGCCATAGTGGGCTTCACGGTGGGCTGCTTCCTCGGGAACCTCGCGGGGGTGCTGGTCGGCATCCCCCCGGCGGCCGTCATCGTGGATGCCACGGGTGGCTCCTTCGCCAACTTCTTGGGCTGCTACCTGGCCCATAAGCTGGCAGAGGACTCGCTGGATAAGAAGAGGCTCTTCGCCTCCACGCTCGTGATAACGGCCGTCATAACGGCCGTTGTGGGGACCTACCTCCCCCTCCTCCTCGGCTTCCCGCTCTGGATGGGCTGGCTCGGCGTCCTCGCGGGGAGCCTCATCAGCGTGAACGTGATGGGCTACCTGCTCCTCCTCGCCTTCCTCAGGACCCGCATCAGGCCCTCTCGAGGTACTCGTTGAGCTCCCAGCTCGTCACGCGCCCCTGGCCGTCCTCGCCGGTATTGGCCAGGAACCTGAGGTAAGCCCTCCACTCCGCCTCCTTAAGCTTGAGAAGTTGCTCGGCCAGGGCTGGGCCAAGGGCCTCCTTGACCACCGGGTCCTTCCTCGCGAGCTCTATAGCCTCCCCAAGGCTTGAGGGAAGTTTCTCCACGCCAAGGGCCTCAAGCTCTTCTTCCCTGAGCTCGTAAGCGTTTTTCTCCAGGGGCTCAGGGGGCTCAAGGCCTTCCTCTATGCCCTTCAGGCCGGCGGCCAAGAGGCCAGCGAGGGCGAGGTAGGGGTTGCAGGACGGGTCCGGGCACCTGACCTCCACGCGGACCTCCCCTCTGGTGGCATCGTGCTCGGGCACCCTCACCATCGCGGACCTGTTCCCTATACCCCAGCAGACGTAGACCGGGGCCTCGAAGCAGGGCATGAGGCGTTTGTAGCTGTTCACGGTCGGGGACATGAGGATGGCCAGCCCTCTCGCGTGCTCGAGGATTCCGGCCAGGAAGGAAGCCCCCTCCTCGGAGAACACCTGCCTGCCCCGGCTCCTATCGCCCCCCGGCCCCATTATGTTGCGTCCATCCCTGCTGAGGCTCAGGTGGAGGTGCATCCCGCTGCCCGGCCTATCTATGAAGGGCTTGGGCATGAAGGTGGCCGTCAGGCCCTCCTTGGACACCCAGTACTTGACGGCCCACTTGGCCATGGTTATGCGGTCCGAGAGGCCCACGGGCCCGTCCCTCTCCAATGTGAGCTCGTACTGCCCCGGCCCTGCCTCGTGGTGCGCGAACTCTATGCGCAGGGCCTCGTGGACCTCCTCGGCCAGACCGGAGAGAAGCGAGAGGACCTCGTGGTTGAACACGGGCTCCATGTACCTCCAGGGGTCTATGACCTCGGGCCTCGAGGAGCTCCTCACCACGTAGAACTCCATTTCCGCCCCGGAGACGACCTCGAGGCCGAGCTCGGCGTAGCGTGAGAGCACCCTGCGGAGGGCCAGCCTCGTGTCCAGGGCGAAACGCCTGTTCGCCTTGTAGATATCGCAGATGAAGAGGACGTAGGAGTCCAGCTCCACCCTCGTCTTCGGGTCGGGTAGGGCCAGTAGGTCGGAATCCTCCACGCCGCAGAAGCCGCAGGATGAGCCATCGAAGCCGTAGCCATCCTCGAGGAGTTCGGGCAGCTTCTCGTACGGGAAGAACTTGCATCTCACGCCTCCCCTTATGTCCGGCACCAGGGGCACCACGAATCCCTTAACGGCCATACAGATCCTTGCTCTCCTTTGTGAACGGATATAAGGCTTTCTGCCGATATTATTCACAATCGTTCAGCTTCTTAGCTTAAAGCTTATACGGACGTCTCCGTACATGGCCCCCGAGCGCGGGAGGGGCTGGACGCTTGGAAATAGACGAGCTTGATAAGAGGATATTATCCATCCTGTTGGAGGACGGCAGGGCCTCCTGCAGGGAGATGGCCAGGGAACTCGGCGTCTCAGCGGCCACGGTCTCCAAGAGGCTGAAGAAGCTCGAGTCCTCGGGCGTGATAAAAGGATACTCTGCCCTCCTCGACCACGAGAAGCTGGGCTACGAGATAACGGTCGTAACCACCGTGACGGTCTCCGGGGGCAAGCTGGCTGAGGTGGAGGAGGAGATATCGAAGCTCTCGGGGGTCTGCGCCGTCTACGACGTGACGGGGCCCGTGGACATCATAGTGGTGGCCAAGTTCAGGAGCAGGAACGAGCTCAGCAGGTTCACTAAGACCCTCCTCGCCATGCCCTACGTGGAGAGGACGTGCACCTACGTGGTCCTCACGACCATAAAGGAGGATTTCAGGCTCCTCTGAGCACGGCATTCTCCGGCATATTTTGGGTGGCTCGTAGCAGAATTAAGTATCCGGGCGTATTGGGGTGTGAGGGTCCTGTCTTGGTGGTCGCGGGCAAGGTCTTCGTGGTGAGCGAGCCCCTGGGCCTGGCCGAGGTGAGGAAGACCCTCTCGGGCTTCAGGGAGGAGGAGAAGGTAGAGGAGGACGGCCAGGAGTTCGTCCTTGTCAAAGAGATCCGGGACCTCGCGGAGGGCCCGGGGAAGCTCGTGGGCGTCTACGCCGAGGACTTCCTGACGCGCGTCTACCACAGGGGCAGGCCCGTGCTGGTGCCAAGGACCTTCGAGGCCCTGTTCTGCTTCGCCGAGCAAGGCGGCCGTTTGTTCCTCGTGGTCCTGGAGAAGAAGAGGAGGGCCAACATGGTGGCCAACAGGCTGAGCGAGGCCCTGTTCGGCCGCGTGGGCGCCATAGTGGAGGCCAGGATACCGCCGGAGGTCCTGGAGGAGTTCCACAAGAAGAACCCGGAGGAGACTAAGGTCGTGTTCTTCGATAACGTGGACCTGCCGAACGTGAACAAGCTCGCCCTCTACGGCCCGGACCTCATCAACACGGAGCTCTTCGAGCAGTACAAGGCCCATGGGGACATATGGTATGTCGTCTCGAAGGCCAGCGGCTACGATTACGTGGTGGGGATAACCAGGGATGGCTCGGTGGTCATCTTCAACACGGGCGACCGCCTGGCCTACCTGGATTACGTGCTGAAGGAGGTGCTGCCCCTAATTCCCCCTTAGGCCTCTTCACCCGCGACCAGGCCGGCCTCCTCCGCGTACTTCCTGACGCCCTCCCAGCCCCCTCTGGCCTTGGCTAAGACCAGCCCGAAGGCGTGCTCGTGTGAGAGCCTGACCGGCTCCTGCCCCGTTGCCTCCCTCAGCAGGAACCTGGCGGCCCTCAGGACCTCTCCGTTCAGCTTGGAATCCGCGAGATCAGCTATATGCACTATGAGGGCCTCCAGGGTCCTGGGTGATATCGGGCCGTGCTCGGCGTGGTGGGCGGCCACGGCGTGGAGGACCTCCATGGGGAAGCCCCTCCTGGCCAACTCTGCCACGGCCAGGGTCACGTGGTCGAGGCGTTCCCCGAGCTCCGAGAGCCTGTAGGTCCCGTCCTCCTTCTCGGCATAGCAGGGGGCCTTCATCACGTCGTGGAGGATGGCCGCTGCCAGGACCACATCCCTATCCACCTCGGCCCCGTAGACCTGCTCCACCACATCGCAGAGCGCGAGGGCGAGCCTGACGGTGGCTATCGTGTGCTGGAGGAGGCCGCCCGGGTAGGCGTGGTGATGGGACCTGCCCCCCGGGCTCTCCTCGAGAGAGAAGTGCTGGCCCGTCAGAGCTACCTTCTGCTCCTCGATGAAGGCCCTCACCTTCTCCCTGAGGGCCGGGTCCTTTATCATGCTCACGTAGGCCATCAGCTCCCCCAGGTCCATCGGGCTCGCCACCCCGCTTACTGACCCCCGGCCCTTTTATCCTACTGCCCCGGCCTAATAGGCCCGGGACCTCATCAGAACGTGGAGGGGCTCGAGGTGCCCGAGCAGGCCGTGGAGAAGATGGCTGTTCTGGGCCTCGATGGCCTCGGCCCTGGCTACCTGAGCAGGATGCTGAGGAGCGGCGAGATGCCCTTCTTGGCCCGGCTCGTGAGGAGGGCCCGTATCTACCGCCTCCTGGCCTTCCCGCCCGTGAGCCCTCCCTCTTGGTCCAGCATAATGACGGGCGTCAACCCCGGGAAGCACGGCATCTTCTCCTTCGACTACGTGGACCGCACGACCTGGACCCAGCGTCTCTACACGGCCCTCGACCTCGGGCACCCGAGGATACACGAGATGCTGGCCTTCTCCGGCGTCCCGAGCGTCATGGTGAATACCGTGCCAGCCTTCCCGCTCCTCAGGGTCAGGGGCACGCAGGTGCTGAACTACGGGTTCTTCACGCCCAGGCCGCTGTGCTACCCGGAGCACATGCGGAAGTACCTGGCCCTGATGGAGCTGCCGAAGAACGGCCCTGGCCGCGATGTGCTTGAGACATATGCTGATGTCGCGGGCTCCTTAGTGACCTTCGTCGAAGAGGCGATACAGGGCCTTAACTGGCGTTTGTTCTGGATGAACGTGAGCGTCCCGGATGTCTATCTCCATCACCGCCCGGACCTCCTCACGAGGGCCGATTTCCCGGAGGCCGAGAGGAGGGTGATGAGGGCTATCGATAGGATTATATCGCTCCTCGAGCGCGAGGCAGACACCTTCATGGTGGTCTCAGACCACGGATTCAGCGTCTTCGATAAGGTCATCAGCATCAACGACATCTTGTTCACGGCTGGTCTCGTCAAGCCTGCGACAGGACGAGGGGAGCACGTGGCCAGAGGCCACAAGGAGCTGATCAGGCCCGGGCGTAGGGCCGTTAAAGGCCGGGTGAGACCCCTCGGGCTCAGACCTGGGCCCCTGCTCCTGATCAGGAAGGCCATCCGCAGGATGCCCGTCCTCAGGAACGTGGTGAGGTCGGCCGCCAGCAGGCTGGGCCTCGATTACAGGGTGATGATCGACATGGAGAGGTCGGCCGCCTTCATGCCGTCATCGACCTCTCACGGCATCTACGTCAGGGAGCGGGGCCTAAGGGGGCGTGTCATGGCCCTCCTGAGGTCCTACCGCTACTGCCTGGCCTGGGTTAAGCCTCGTGAGGAGGTCTTCTGGGGGCCCTACGTGGGGCGGGCCCCCGACATAATGGTGTGCCCGCATTACGATAGGGGCTACAAGCTATCCCAGGGCAGGCTCGTAGGGGAAGATGTCGTGAGACTCGAGAAACCGGCCGGAGGTCATCATCCCGTTGGTGTCCTGCTCGTTAAAACCGATTTTCACCTCGAGGAACGCTTGTCGGAGCTACTCAATTACGTGGTGGCTCCGTTGGCCATGGCCCTCCTGGGCGTCCCGCTGCCCCACGATACCGATGCCCTCGGCCACCTCAGGGCCCTGGGCCTGGATGTGGAGGAGCTGGGCCTGGGGTTCAGGAACTACCTGAGTAGATGGCTCGTGATCAGGAGACTAAAGAAACTAAGAGCCCGGCTTCCCGAAAGCCCTGAAGCACGCGGCCCCTTGCCTGCTTAGCAGGCCGCGGCGCCTGGCTTCCCCTACCGGCCTTCCCTGGGCATTATGGTGAACTCACAATACGGGTCTCCCTTGGCCAGGCACATGACCTCATCGACTTTGAAATCCCTCTTGAAGAGGCTCGAGAAAAGGCCGGCGAGCTCGCCCCTGACGAGATGGCTCACCGGCCTGTCCTTCTTACCCTTGAAGGGGACGCACTCGAAGTTATCGTAGAGCCTGATCACGAACTCAAGCGCCCCCTCATCGTATTTCACCACCTCGTAGCCGAACCAGCCAGCCGCCTCATGGAGGGCGAGGAAGGCCTCCACGACATCCCTGCCCCTCAGGCCGTACTCGTTCATAAGCCTCTCAGCGGCCGTCCTCCCGGCCTGCTTCCCCATATCGAACAATATGGCGTGAGCACCCGACCCGAAGTTCTCATCGAACCAGCCGAACATCGCACCCACGTCGTCTACGCCGAAGAGCACGGCCCTCTCACCCATGAACAGGGTCCGGTGGGTGGTCCCGTTTATGGCCATGTCCCCTATCTTCTTGGCCGTTATCTCGGCATCTACAACCACATCGAGTTTCCTCAGCCTCTCGAGGAGTTCTGCCTCGGTCAGGCCCGTGCCCGTCATGTCGAGGAATAAAACTATGTGGCCTGTCTCACGCCCGGGCTCGGCCACTATCAGGCCCGATAGTATATTGATCCCGAGCTGGGCGAGTTTGGAGGCTATGGTGGCCAGGGTGCCGGGTACGTTCCTCCCCTCCACCACGAACTGGGTGACCTCCCTGCCCGGGGCGTGGATGGCGCAGGGCATCGCCCGAGCCCTCATTAGGCCCATCCCTTACCCCCAAACGTTTTGTTCGGCCTCTCAAATAAATCGCTTGCTATTTTCTATTAAGGAAAACAAGTCCCTCTCCGCCATAGCTTCGCCACGCATTTCCCTCTCTTAACCCCCAGGTGTCCAGCTACCGTCTCGCACTTCGTGTAGAGGAGGAAGGCTATCGGCTTGTCGTGCTCGTACTCGGTCAGCGTCTCTATATTCCCCATGCCCTTAGCTACCACGAGGTCGGCTTCCCGGTAGGCCTCGAGGAACTCCCCCGAGGCCCACTCGAGGACTATGCCCACCGAGTCCGTCCCCGTCGTTATCAGGCGGTCCGCCGCCTCGTCCATGCCCACGGCCAGGGCATCCTCCATGAGGGCATCGTTTATGCAGGGCTTCTCCTTGACGGCCACCACGACCTCAGGACCGAGAGACCTGAGCTCCCTGACGAGCAGGACATCGAAAGCTATCTCGCCAGCGTTATCCGTGAGGTAGAGGACATGTCCGGCCTTCCTCGCCTCATCATATATGGCCCTTATATCGTCTATCGCTATGTTCTTCTCGGCCTCCCTCACGAGTTCCTCGAGGTCCTCGAACCTGAACCTATGGCCCAATATATCGAACTCCATGACGTTCCCGACTATGGCGCACAGGCAGGCCCTCCTGAAGCGCTCGTAGGGCCCGGTGGCCCTCCTTATGTACTCCTCCGCGAGAGGTCTTATCCTCAGGGCCGCCTTATTGCTCTCGGCCTTCACGGCCCTATACGGGTCCGGGTTCCCCGTCAGGGATTTTATCAGCCTATCGCGCTTGGTCCCCACCACGGCCGGGACGGCATCGGGCCTGAACTCCCGGGCGAGGAGCTTGGCCACCTCCACCATGACCTTGAGCCTCAGGGCCTGGTCGTCCGTGGCGTGGCAGACCTCCCGGTAGGCCCTATGGACCATGCACGGCAGGCAGGCCGCTGATACCTTCATGCCTCCCGCAACAGACCGGCAGGGCTTAAGAACCTTCCGGGGCGGGGCCAAAAATCAGGAGGCCTTCTCATCCCAGGCCCTGAGGGCGAAATCGGCCATCTCGGAGAGCAGCTCCCTGAAGTTCGGCTTCCTAACCACGCTGCCCACCAGGACCCCTTCCGCGCCCAGCATTATAGCATCCCAAACGTCCTTCCCGCAGCTCACGCCAGCGCCGCACATGGCGATTATATCGGGCTTCAGGGATTTGGCTATCCTCATGGCCTTCCTCAGCGATTCCGGTTTCTCGCTGGTGACGGAGCGCCCCGTCCCTATGAGCTCGGGGGGCTCGAAGGCGAACATATCGGGCCCGAGCCTCACGACCATGTTGCAGTACCTCAGCCTCGCGCAGCACACGAGCGTGAGGAGGCCGAGCTCCCTGCACTTATCCACTATTATCTTTATGTCCAGGTAATCGAGCCTCTTCTCGGCGTGGTTCACCAAGGTCCCCATGGCCCCCGAGGCGAGCACCGATTCCGGCGGTATGTGGCCCGTCCTCCGGCCCGGGTCAACGGGGTCGACATGCTGGGCGAAGACCGGTATGGAGACCTCCCTGGCCACCAGGGCGAGGTCGGCGAGCGGTGGGGCCACTATGATGCTTATCCCCTTCTCCTCGCTCACTTCCTCGGCAATCCTGGCCTTCTCGAGAGCTCTATCTCCCATGGCCTCCGGGTAGGCTTTGAAGTTCACGAGGATTATCGGCGGGCGCATGGCCTTCATGGCCAGCACCGCTCGGCTACTTGCCGACCTTCACGAACCTCTCCCTTATCTTCTCGAGTATTTTGGGCAACGTGGTATACTCGAGCTGCTCGGGCGGGAGCCTGTGGGGCTCGAAGGGGCCGTGGGCCCTCATGTAGGAGGCTATCTGGTTGGCCAGGGCCCTCGTGTAATCGAAGGCCGGGTCATCGAAGAGGTCGGCCGGCCCTATGAGGGTGGCCTCCTTGACCTGGAAGCCCAGCGCCACGACCCTCGGTGGCCCATCGAACCTCGTGCACCTCGCGTCCCTCTGGCTAACGGGCATGAGGGGGCCGTAGTGGGAGCCCCTCATCCATCCTGGGACGAGGTGCGGGAACGAGAAGGCCTCGAGGACCTCGCCGAGGGCGGGGAGGCCGTGCTGTATCCTTATTATGGCCACCGGGTCGTCCTTGCCCACGTAGCGGCCGGCTATCAGGCTGAGCACCGTGGTGCTCGTCACGGCGCAGACCATGCCGTCCGCCTTCCTGAACACCCTCTCGATCACGTAGCGGTGTGGGTCCCCTATCAGGCCGAGGAGGTCGTACATTTCCTCAGGACAGCTGAGGTCCACGTAGGCCCCTTCGACCACGTCGAGGACCCTGAACCTGAAGCCATCGTGCATCGTCGGGTCTATGACGAGGCCAGCCGTGCAGAAGGGGTCGGCGAAGATCCGGAAGAGAGGCAGGTTCCAGGCCCCCACGGAGCTCTTATCCGCCATCAGGATGACTATGGGCTCGCTCGGCCTCTCCTCGAACTCCATCTCGGCCACGCCGGGCCCCATGCCCCTGACGGTCCCTGAGAAGGCCTCCTTGAGGAGGTCCTGCCCTGCGCCGTAGAGGTGCATCTCCCTGGCCTTATCGGCTGCCGCCTTGAAGGCCTCCCAGGCGAGCTCGTGGACCTTCGGGTCCTCCTCGCCCCTCACGTGGGACATTATGAGCTCTATGTC
>CAYNQQ010000014.1:0-12978 GCA_964399385.1 uncultured Candidatus Bathyarchaeia archaeon
CACAACGTGAACATCCTGTCCGGCCTCATCACGTCCGGGCCGGGCGAGGGCCCGGGCATGTTCGCCATGTTCTTAGACCTCACGGAGGCAGATATAGCCCTCGACGAGCTCCTCGAGGAGCTGAGGGCCCTCGATTCCATCTCCGGGGCCGAGGTCGTGGTGAAGAAGGTGGGGGACATGGCCATAGATGGCACATCGCATCACACGAGCTTCCTCGGCGGGAGGGCCGTCGTGCTCGATGTAGATGACATGAGCGCCATGTTCAGGTGGCTGGCCGAGACCTTCTCCTCGGGCGGGAATGCCATACTGTTCGATATGGGGGAGAAGGTGGGCTCCTCGGCCGCCAGGAGGCTCATGGATCTCTACGGGCTCAGGGGCCGGGAGCTCGTTGAGACCTTCCTCGCCCTCCACGTGGCAGCGGGCTGGTTCAGCTACGAGCTCCTCGAGTGCGACGAAGAAAACCTCGTGGTCAGGGTCAGGCTCCACGAGAACTTCGAGTGCCTCCCCCTCGCCGGCAAGCTCGGCAGGCCGGCCAGCCACCTCGTGAGGGGGGCCTTGGCCGGCCTCCTAAAGGAGGCCTACGGCGTGGATTTCAAGGTGGTAGAGGTCAGCTGCCTGGCCAAGGGAGATCTGTCCTGCGAGTTCCTCGCCGTATCTAAGGGCATACCACGCCCGGCACGATAGCCACAGCCGAGGCCAGCGGACGTGAGAGGGCGCGGCGCATACACTTAGCCCGGTCTATTGATGATGAGGTATGGGGGTCTCGCCCCCAACGGTGGTGGGCCGGCCCGGATTTGAACCGGGGACCTCCTCCTCGTAAGGGAGGCGTCCTACCAGGCTAGACCACCGGCCCACACGGTAGCCGGCGGGGGGCCAGATAAGGCTGTCGGGGCGGGGGCCTTACCTCCTGCTCCTCTCCATCCTCTTCCAACGTAAGTTCTTGCTCCTGCAGCGCCTGCACTTGGTGGCCGTGGGGGCGTTCCTCGCCCCGCACTCACGGCATATCTTGACCCTGAGCCTGCGGGCCTGTGCTATGGCTATCTTGACCGGGTCCCTGAGCGGCATGGCCCTCCCTCTCCAGGGGGCCGGGGAGGGTTGGCCTTTTATATACTTACGTCTTCGCCGGGCATCGCCGATTTATAAGCTGGCCCGGCCTGGGATGACCGGGTGCCGGGGGGCCTTAGAAGTGCTAAAGCCGAGCCCGAAGATGAAGACGTTATTCGCCATCTACTACGCGCTCTTCGCCATCCCATACCTGTTGGGCGTGGTGGTTCTGGTGGGCCTGCTGGCCTACATGGCCGAGGGTGCCCGGACGGCCCTGTTGGGGACGCTGTTGGCCCTCACCCCCGTCCTCATAAGCGCCCCCGTGGTGGCCTATTGGATTCGTGCCTTCTACGACAGGGCCAGGTTCTCCCTCACGGACAACGAGATCATCGTGGAGAAGGGCGTCTGGTGGAGGAGGAAGGATCTGGTGCCCTACAACCGCATCACGAACATAAGCGTGGTCCAGGGGCCCATATCCCGTGCCCTGGGCTTGGCCACGGTCCGTGTCCAAACTGCCGGCTTCTCCGGGGCAGCGAGCACCGGCGGACCGTGGCCGAGCCAGGTAGCTGAGGCAGAGCTCTTCCACGTGGAAGACGCAGAAGGGCTGGTGAAGAAAATCATGGGCATGGTGAGGCGCCTGAGGCCGGTGGCCGTCGAGGCGGCCCCGGAGGAAGCCCCCGGCGTAGTGGTCATCTTGAGGGACGTGCTGGCCGAGCTGAAGAAGATAAGAGAGCTCCTTGAGGTCAGGGGGAGCTGAGCACGCTTACTTGTGGGCGAAACAGATGCGTACGTAACCCGGCCTTACTTCTTCCACCCTCCCGAAGCCGTAGCGGACGAGCTGGACCAGGGAGCCAGGCTTCTCCCGGGCCAGCCCCGGTTCCCCGAGCCCTTCCTCAATCCCCCCGGGCTTAAGCACCTCCACCCTCAGGTTCCCCTCCGGGGGCAGCCAGTGGATCAGCGGCGCCTTAAGCTCCCTGGCGACCTCGAGGGCCCTGCTGTGGAATTTGGCCAGGACACGCTCCTCGCTGACCTCAAGGACCTCGAGATTGAAGAGCCCTATCAGCCGGACGACGCTCCCGGGTTCTAAGGCGGCCGCGTCCGGCCCTGAGATGAGGAACCTGGCCCGCCCTTCCTCACAGGGCGCCTGGAGGACCCTCCGCCCCCTCCCGGGGTCATCCGGGTGCAGGGGCAGCTCGGCCCTCAGGGGTCCCTCGTCCGGGAGGTCCTGGACCAGTAGCTCCACGGGCTCCCAGATGAAGAAGTAGCGGTTGGCCACCGGGTCTATTATCTTCCTGTTTATAGCGTACAGGTTCTCCCAGCTTATCGTTATGTCCGCCGGCTTGGGGCCTATCTCGAGCATGAGGGCCCTTATGGCCTCGGGCGTTATGCCGCGGCGCCTCAGGGCCCTCAGGGTGGCCAGCCTCACGTCATCCCAGCCGGAGTAGAGGCCCCTGGCCACACCGCTCACTATCTTGGATTTGCTCAGGACGGCACCCGTTATCTTGAGCCTGCCGTAGTGGATGGCCTCCGGGTAGCGCCAGCCGAAGTGGGCGTACATGTAGCGCTGCCTTATCTCGTTCGTTAAGTGCTCCTTGCCCCTTATTATGTGCGTTATGCCCATGAGGTGGTCGTCAACCCCACAGGCGAAGTTGTAGAGGGGCCAGACGCGATAGCCCTTCTCCCGGACCTCCGGCCTCGGGTGTGGGTGCTTCTCCGGGTCTATTATGCGGAGGGCCGGCCAATCCCTGACGGCCGGGTTAGGGTGGGTCAGGTCCGTCTTCACGCGCACGACGGCCTCCCCCTCCCCGAAGGTGCCATCGAGCATGCCCTCCCAGCGCTCGAGGTGCTCTTCGACGGGCAGGCCGCGGCAGGGGCAGGGCTTGCAGGCCATGACCAGCTCCCTGAAGAACTCCCTCGGGCAAGTGCACACGTAGGCCCTGCCCATGCTTATGAGCTTCTCCGCGTGCTCATAGTATATCGGGAGCCTATCGCTCTGTATGAAGACCTTATCGGGCCTGCACCCGAGCCAATCGAGGTCCTCCAGGATGGCCTCGTAGAACTCCAGCCTCGCGGCCTTCGTCCTTGGGTCCGTGTCCTCAAAGCGGAGGTAGAAGAGGCCCCCGTACATCCTGGCGTACTCGTGGCTGAGGACGGCCGCCCTGGCCGAGCCGAGGTGGAGGACGCAATCTGGGTTCGGGGCGAACCTCGTTATGACCTTATCATATTTATCGGCGTTGGGGAGGGGGGGCAGGGCCCTGGCCTTCTCCTCGGGCCCGCGCTTCTCAGGCCTTAGGGCCCCGGGCCACCGCTCGTCGAGGAGGGCTTTCTGCTCCGCCAGGCTCATCCTGTTGACCTCCTCGATGACCTCCCTGGCGAGGGGCACGAGTTCCCTGGCGAAGGACCTGAGGTCCGGTCTTTCCTCGAAGAGGAGGCCGAGTACAGGGCCCAGGACGGCCCTGCCCCCGTGCCTCACGGCGTTCACGAGGGCAGCCTTGAGCAATAGCTCCCTGACCTCGGGTCCTATCACGTCCTCTACCTCAGGCCATCCGGGCCCCCGGCCTCTTATGAGTATTGCACGTAGGAGGGGAAGACCATGGCTTAAATCCCCTGCCTCCGGCACAGCCCGGGTGAGGGAAGATGGCCGGCGGGGAGGCCCCGAAGCCCCTGGTGAAGAGGCCGCACCTCATAAAATACGGGGGGACCGACCCCGGCATCAGGGTTGGACGTGGGTTCAGCCTCCCCGAGCTCGAGGAGGTAGGCCTCACCGTCAAGCAGGCCAGGAAGCTGGGCCTGAGGGTGGACGTGAGGAGGAAGAGCAAGCACCCCTGGAACGTGGAGGCCCTTAGGGAATTCCTAAGGTCTCTTGAGGAGGGGGCCGAGGAAGCTGGCGAGCAGGAGGCCGGGTAAGGCCCTCAGGATCGTAGATTGCCTATCCATGTCGAGCCCCCTGGCCAGACGGCTCACCGCCTCCTCATCGGCCAGCCTCACCAGGGCCTCAATGAGGCCATCGGGCATGGCGTCTAAGAGCCTCCTGAGGACCAGCATGGCCCTGAAATCGGGCCATAATGCCCTCCTCCAGGCTTCCTCATAGGCCCTTAAGGACCTCCAACCCTCCTCGAGAGCTCTCACTATGGTCCTGCCGGCCAGGAGGGCGCATAAGCCGCCGAGGACGACCCCTCCCCCCGTGGTGGGCTTGGCCTGGCCGGCGGCATCCCCCACCACGGCCACCATGCCCGAGTAGGTCTTGAGTATGGGGCCGCACTTGAGGACGGAGCCTGAATAAGGAGTCCTGCTGACCCTGAGGCCGAACCTTCGCTTTAAGAAGGCCCTGAGGGCTTTCCTCGGGTCCACCATCCTGGAGGCGAGCCCGATCCTGGCCCTCCCGTCCCCGAGCGGTATCACCCACGCGAAGAAGCCCGGGGCCACGTTGCTCCCGACATGGATCTCGACGAAATCGTCATCTAAGACCGGGGCCCTAAGCTCCACCTGGCTTGAGGGCAGGACCCCCGACCAATCTATGGTCCTGAGGCCGAGGAGCCTCACCAGCCTGGATTTGAAGCCCTCAGCCACGACGCACGCCCGGGTGGAGAGGCTGCCCCAGGGCCCCCTCACCTCGACCCCCCCGCGCGGCCCGCTCCTCACCTGGCCCACGGGCCTCCCGAGCTCTATGATAGCGCCCTCGGATTCGGCCTCGAGGGCGAGCTCCGAATCGAGGGCTCTCCTATCCACGACGCACGCTACCTCCCGCCCGATGTCCACGTGGAGCTCCCGGCCCGAGGGGGAGACCAGGGTGGCCCCACGGAACCTGTTAAGGACGAAGGAGGCCCCCTCGTCGAGGCCTATGGCCCTGAGGCCCCTTATGCTCAGGAGGCCCGCGCAGTGAACGGGGACCCCTACCTGCTCGTGTTCCTCGAAGACCAAGACCTTAAGGCCAGCTCTGGCCATCTCCCTGGCCGCTATGAGGCCGGATGGACCGGCTCCCACGACGGCTACCTCAGCCTCCTCCAACCCCGCCATGTCTCGGCCGTGAGCTTAAATCACTCTTTCCCCCCAGAGCACACGGGCTACCGGCTGTGAGGCGTTGAGCTGGCCGATGGGTGAGGGGGAGCCCAGCGGGCCGAGCCGGTGGCCCCGAATCGCTTATAAAGCCCCCCAAGGGCTTAGGGGCCAGCATGGAGGGGCTGGAGAAGCTGGCGAAGATCATAGAGACCGTCCTCAGCGCCCCTGTCTATGCCGTCTTCTGCTTCCTGGTCATCCTATCGGCCAAATGCCACGAGAGGTCCTGTTTCCTGATCTCCATGGTCCTGTCCTCACTGTTCGCCAGCATAATGCCCGTGCTCATCATCCTGGCCTGCAAGAGGGCCGGGCTCGTGGGCGACATATATGTATCGAGGAGGGAGGAGAGGAGCGTGCCCTTCGTGGGGGCCATATCTTCCTACGTGGCAGGCACTTACTCGCTCTTCCTCGCGAGAACGCCCAAGGAAGCCCTGGCCCTGATGTCCTGCTACGCCTTCATAACGGCGATAATGCTGGCCATAAGCTTCTCGTGGAAGATAAGCATCCATGCCGCCGGCATATCCGGCCCGACGACCTGTCTCGTCTACGCCTTAGGGTGGGAGATGGCCTTCCTCTACCTCCTCTTGATCCCGGTCTGCTGGTCGAGGATAAAGCTCGGT
The DNA here is from genome assembly GCA_964399385.1 of uncultured Candidatus Bathyarchaeia archaeon. Taxonomy (GTDB): domain Archaea; phylum Thermoproteota; class Bathyarchaeia; order EX4484-135; family EX4484-135; genus EX4484-135. The sequence goes on from CAYNQQ010000014.1 coordinate 5,721, forward strand.
CAGCACGACATCAGGCAAGTGTTGGCCGGCTCCCTGATACCCATCCCGGCCTCATTCCTCTGGATGTACCTCTTCATGAACTTCATCCCCGCGTGATGAAATCCCATAGGCCCCCACGCCTGAGAGGGCCTGTTCCATCGCAAACCGCGGTGTTGAGGTCCCTGAAGCCCTCGCGGCACACAGCAAACTCCATGCCCTCCGCAATCACCATGTCCCTGAGGGGCTTGAGCATGGCGTACCTCCTCCCGGCCGGCATGTAGAGGTAGCCCCCTATCCACCTCGCGTCCCGGTAGGCCTTCTCCAGCACCTCGTAGAGGCCCTCATCGGCCTCCCTCATCAGGCTCATGGTCCCCCTCACGGGCTTGAACGTGGAACTCGTCACCTGCCTCACGCCCGCCTCGGCGAGGGCCCTCACGAGTTCCCTGAGGTCTTCCTCTTGGTCCGTGAGGCCCGGGAACAAAGGGTCTATCCTGGCCACCACGTAAAAACCCATCTCGGAGAGCCTCCTGAGAGCCTCAAGGCGTCTCAAGGGGCTCGGGGCCCCCGGCTCCAAACGCCTCGCGAGCTCCCGGTCGAGGGTCGTGATGGTCATGGAGATCACGCACCTCCCCCTCCCGAGGACATCTACATCACGTAGGACGAGGTCTGATTTCGTGACCACGAGAATAGGGAAGCCATGTCTTATCAGGGTCTTGAGGCACCTCCTCGTCAGCCCGAGGCTAGCCTCCACCGGCTGGTAGGGGTCGGTGCAATCGCTCACCATCACGGGCATTATGGGCCTGGTGTTCCTCGCCATGGATTCTATTCTCGCCCCGAGCTCCTTCCTGGGCTCGGGCGGCCCCTCCCTGAAGGCCGGGAACTTTATGGAGTAGCAGTACAGGCAGCCGTGGGCACAACGGCCCTTATAGACGTTCAGGTTGTACTTGGGAGGGCAGGTGCACCAGGTCCCGGGGGCAGATTTGAAGACGGGGAGCCTCAAGCCGCCTCTTCCCTGCAGGCCCTGTTTATCGCCCTAATGACCTGGGAGGGCGTGAAGACGCTGAATACACGGGCGAACTTGACGGAGGAGGCCTCTCTGACCACCTTGCGGGAGCCCCCGGCCGTAAGGTACCCCCTGAGGAAGGCCCTGGCTATGGGCTCGAAGACCTCCTCCGCCATGAGGGAGGGGACGAAGTGCCCGGAGTAGTACAGGAACTCGGCGACATCCCAGGCTTTCTCCCCGCCCCTCGAGGCCTGCTCGAGGTCAACTATGTAGAGGCCATCGTTCCTTATTATGAAGTTCTCGGGCTTGCAATCCCCCAGGGCTATATCGTGTGCGTGGACCCCGGCCACCAGCTCGCCCGCCCGCTCCACGAGCTCGAGGAAACCCCCGTCCTCGCCCCCGAAGAAGAACTCCCTCATGGGCTTGGCGAGCGTCGGGCCTTCTATGAACTCCTCCACGAGGGTGTTCGTGGCCAAATCGACGTGGAACACCTTGGGGACCGGGAAGCCGAGCTCCCCGAGGAGCCTGCACATGCAGTACTCACGCTTGAGCCTCTTACGGCCCGAGATGACGAATTTCTTGGCCCCGAAGGACCACAGCCTGAGGGAGAGCCACTTCAGGTCGTTCCAGTTCTTGAACTTCTTCACGATGAACCTCACGCTCCCCGAGTCGCTCCTCACCGAGACGAGGTAGACCACGTTGAGGGAGCCCCCTATCTCCGATATGGTGATGTCGTCCCGGGGCCCGATGGGCCCCAGCAGCTTGGCTATCTCCTCGAGCACCACCCTGGCGAAGGCTGGCCTCAGGCCCAGGTGGGTCCTGAGGAAGAGAAAGTCCGTGGGCCTCGGGAGCTCGGAGAAGGGGCTCGTCTTGGCCCCGAACCTCCTGATGAAGGCTTCCTTCTCCATTTGATAGGGCCTCGCGAGGCCGGGGTGGAGCCTTATTATGTGCTTCCTAAGGCTCCTGAGGGCCCCTGTCAGGCCGTACACCAGGTCGGCGATTAGGAAGGCCCTGAAGCCCTTCCTCAGGGCTTTATCGGCCAGCCTCAGATAGCCATCCTGGGAGGAGAGGTAGCCCCTCGCCTCCAGGGACCTGAGGACCTCGGCGAAGCCCTTCATCATCCTCGGCTCGTTGGCCCTCCTGTCCGCCCTGCTGGCCAGCAGGTTGGCGAACATATAGGCCGATAGAGGCATCATGCGCCCTATCCTCAGGATGGCCTCGTAGAGGAAGTACCTCGGGTCCACGTAGAGCTCGCCCGCGAACTCCGGGAGGTCCGAGGCCAGGTCGGCCAGTATGCCCCTGATGAGCCTCTCCTTGAACTTGAGCTCCAGCTCGTGGAGCTGCCTGGCTCCCTCGAGGGCCACGTAAGGCAGGAGCAGCTTGTCCGCGAGCAGGTCCCCGAAGGCCCCCGTCCTGACGTCCAGCCTGAAGAGGCGCTCGTCCGCGAGGAGTATGTAGGCTTTCCCGGCCCTGAGGCCCCTGACCCCCGGCTTGAGCCTGTCCAAGAGGGCGAGCAGGACCACCTCGCCAGGCTCACCGTAGCCGAAGAGACCTGGCCCGAAGGCCATGGTGGCCCTTATATCCTGGCCCTGAGCATACCTCTCACATAAGGCCCTCAGGCCCGCGAGCTCGGCCCCTGTTCTCATGGCGCTTCCTTCCGGCCTACCCTACTGTGCCCGGCCCCTTCTTAAATCTCATGGCCCCGTGAAAGATTTATCACCTCCCGTGCCCGTGGGAGACGGCCCCCGTGAGGAAGGAGGTTTCGGGCGAGGGATGACCGAGGTTGCCCTTGTACCGAGGGGCCATCACCTTAAGCCCAGGGCTTCCGCGACGAGCTCCACCAGGTCAACCACCTTGATGTCCTTGACGTCCTCGTAGCCGGGCGGGACCTTCTCGTTCTGGACGCACGTGAAGTGTATCTTGCACTTGTGGCAGCCCACGACGAGCTGCTCGGCGCCAGTGGCCCTGGCTTCCTTCAGCCTCTCGAGCTGGAGCCTCTTGGAGACCTCTCCGCATAGGAGCCATGCGCTCATCCCGCAGCAGGCTGCTTCCTCCCTGTTGCGTTCCATCTCGACCAGCTCGAGGCCCGGTATGGCCTTCAGGATGGCCCTGGGCTCCTCGTAAATGCCCATGTGCCTCCCGAGCCTGCACGAGTCGTGGTAGGTCACCTTCCTGGCCAGCTCCTTCTCGAACTTCAGCTTCCCCTCCTGGAGGGCCTCGTATAGGAACTCGGATATGTGCTTGACCTCGAAGTCCAGGCCCCCGAGCAGGTCGGCGTAATCCACCTTGAGCGTCCTGTAGCACTCGGGACAAGCCGTTATGACCGTCTTGGCGCCCGTGGCCTTTATGGCCTCCACGTTCAGCCTGGCCAGGCGTTCGAAGTTCTCGAAATCGCCCGTCCACAGGAGGTCGTGGCCACAGCACCTCTCCTCGGCCGATACGGCTGGCTTTACGCCGAGCTTGTTCAGTATCCTTATGGCGTTCAAGGCCATCTGGGTCGAGTTGAGGGCTAGGTCCTCGAACTCGACATCGAACAAGGGCATGCAGCCCACGAAGAACATGACATCGCCCTTGCCGGATACCTCAACGCCCTCGAGCCAGCTCAGCTTGTTCGGCTTCAGAGCTGGGTTGGCCATCATCCTGGCCCATATCAGGGGGACGGCGCCGTGGGCGCTCATCAGATCGACCTGCTCCCTCGGGGCCTGGGACCTGGCTGCCCTGATGATCTCGGCTATCCTGAGGCCGCCCGGGCAAGTGGGGTGGCAGAGGTAGCAGCCGAGGCACTTCCACATGAACTCGCCGGAGAGGACCTCGTCGACAAAGGACCTGGGGGCCTCGGGAGCCCGGGCCTCAAGGACCTCGCCCCCGTCCCTCTCCAGACGGCCCGATCCGGGCCTCAGGGGGCTGGGCCCCATCTCCCTTAGCTGCTCCGTGAACTCCCTTATGACACGGGCGAACTTCTCGCCCTCAGAAGCCGAGACCCATTCGAGCCTTAGCCTATCGCTCCCTATGCCTATGAGGTCCAAGAGCTTCTTCGTCTTCTCGACTTCTTTCTCGGCCTTAAGGTTGCCGGATATGTAGTGGCAATCGCCGGGGTGGCAGCCGGCCACGAGGACGCCATCGGCCCCGGCCTCAAAGGCCTTGAGGATGTAGCTCTCATCTACCATGCCCGTGCACATGACCCTTATTATCCTGACCGTGGCCGGATACTGGATGCGGCTCACGCCAGCAAGGTCAGCACCAGCGTAAGCACACCAGTTGCAGCAGAAGGCCACTATCCTGGGCTCAAAACCGCCTTTTCCTCCCTTCTTTTCCGCCACTTCACCACACACCTCCTCGGGCCCGCCTACGGCAGCCGGGCGCTATTAAATACGTTCCGGCTCCGTGCTCCAGCATGCCACCCACGACCTCACATCCCAAGCAGTTGGAGGAGGCCCTCGATCCCGATCCTGTTCTCCTTCAGGCCTACCTCGTCAGGGCTCAGGCCCATGGACAGGCCCAGGAGCTGCGTGATGTGTAGCACCGGCAGGGCGGGCTCTTCCTCGCCCTTCCTCCTGGCCAGCACCTGCGTGTTCTCGAAGTGGAGGAAGCAGGACGGGCAGGCCGTCACCACGGCATTGGCACCGGCAGCCAGCATAGCCCTTATCTTGTCCTTAGCTATGGAGTAGGCCAGTTCCTCGTCGATCGGCATGGCCGGGAAGCCACAGCACTCCAGCTTATTCTCGTAGGGCACGCTTACCGCACCTGCTGCCTCCACCAGCTCGTCCATGGACTTAGGGTCGTGCGGGTTCTCGAACTTTATGATCCCCGATGGCCTCAGGAGGTGGCAGCCGTAGTGGACGGCCACCTTGAGGCCCTTTAGGGGTCTCCTGACCTGGCTCCTGATCTTGTCGACCCCTATGTCCTCGTAGAGGAACCTGACGATGTGCTTCACGACCACCTCGCCCTTGTACTGCCGCCCGACCTTGGACAGGATGGCGTTTACGGCGTCCTTCTGGTCGAGGCCCTTCAGCTCTTCCACGGCCCTGTTGAGGACTTCGTTGCAGCCGCTGCAGGGCGTCACGAGCGTTTTCACGCCTGCTTCCTCGGCCAGGGACAAGTTCCAGGCGGCCAGGGCCAGGCCAGCCTTCCTGTCCACGGAGAATATGTAGGGGCTGCCGCAGCAGGCCGTCCCGAGGTCGACTACCTCGACGCCCAACAGCTCCAGCACCTTCCTCATGGACAGCTCGTAGGCCATGAACCTAGAGGGCACGAGGCATCCTAAGAACAGGCCCACCTGCACTTCACTTCACCCCCCTACCGCCTACCAGCTCGGCGAGGCCCGAGGAGGCGAAGATGGTCTTGAGCTCTTCCATGTTCGGCTCCTCCAGAGCCGGGAGACCCATCCTGGCCCTCACCTTCTCCCTCGCCTTCGTTATGCGGTGTATCCTGCCCGTCGAGAGCAGAGCCTTCACCATGTCCTTTATGGAGGGCGGCAGGATGCCTTCCTCGGCCCCTATTTCCCTGAGGGTCTCTATCAGCTCGGTGGGCTTGACGCCCTGAGGGCACATCTCCGTGCAACTGAAGCAGCCCAAGCAGAGCCACAGGAGGTTACCGGAGAACAGCTCCTTCTTGAAGCCGAGGAGGGCCAGCCTCACTATCCTCCTGGGCCTAAAGATATCGATGCGTTTTGCCACGGGGCAATCCGGCGTGCAGGCACCACACTGGAAGCACACCGTCAGCTTCTCGGCTCCGGGGATGGCCCTCACCCGGTACTTGAACTTCGGGTCCACCTCCCTCATGTCCAATATCAGGGAGCTCATCTCGCCTCCCACGGGAGGGGGCCCTGTTTAAAAAATTAATCGGAGCTCAACCGGCCACCGAGCTGACCATAGCCCTTATCTGCTCCGGCCTGAAGTTCCTCACCTTTATGGCACCCGTCGGGCAACGGACAGAGCAAGCACCACAGCCCTTGCAGAGAGCCTCATTTACGCGGGCCACGAGACGCCCGCCCTTTTCCTCTACGGCCACCGCACCGAACTCGCAGACTTCTTCACAACGTCCGCAGCCCCGGCACCTGTCCTCATCGACTGCCGCCACGAACGGCTCTATGACTATCCTGCCCCTGCTGAGCAGGGCCATGGCACTTGAGGCTGCTGCCTTAGCCTGGGCGACCGTATCGACTATGTCCTTGGGTCCCGTGGCCGTCCCACAGACGAATATGCCATCGACAACCGTGTCCACGGGCCTCAGCTTCGGGTGGGCCTCTAAGAAGAAGCCATCGGGCCCTAAAGGTATCTTGAGCATGGCGGCCAGCTCCTCGGTGCCCTTAGATGGCCTTAGGCCAGCCGATAACACGACCATGTCAAATTCCTCCTCTAAGACGCGGCCCGTCAGCGTGTCCTCGGCCCTGACGACCAAGCGGCCGTTCCTGCTACGCCATATCTCAGCCACCTTGCCCCTTATGAAGCGGACGCCGTGCTCTTGGGCGCGCCAGTAGAACTCCTCATATCCACGCCCGAAGGTCCTCAGGTCTATGTAGAAGATACAGACATCTATGTCTGGGTACTTCTCCTTGAGCTGGAGGGCCTGTTTTATGGCGTACATGCAGCACACGCGGGAGCAGTAGGAAGCGTGGCCGGGCCTGAGGCTCCTCGAGCCCACGCACTGGATGTAGGCCACCTTCTTCGGCTTCTCCCTGTCCGAGGGCCTTATGATCTCGCCCCCAGTGGGCCCGGATGCGCTGAGGAGGCGTTCCATCTGCAGGGCCGTTATGACGTCCTCATAACGGCCGTAGCCGTATTCCTCGTCCTGCGTCGGGTCATAAAGGTCGTAGCCGGTGGCCACTATGATGGCACCGACGTCGAGTTCTACTTCCTCGGGCTGCTGGCTGAAGTCCACGGCACCAGCGGCCAGCTCCTGGCAGACCTCCTCACACACCATGCACTTCTTCTTCATGAAGTACAGGCAGTGCTCAGGATCTATGACGGCGACGTGTGGTATGGCCTGCGGGAACGGTATGTAGATGGCCTTCCTGGGTGCCAGGCCCACGTCGAACTCGCTCGGCACCTCTATGGGGCAGAAGTCGACGCAGAGCCCGCAGCCCGTGCACTTGTCTAGGTCCACGTAATACGGCTTCTTCAGCACCTTCACCTTGAAGTTGCCAGCGAATCCTTCCACGCCCACTACCTCGGAGTTCGTGAAGAGCTGCACGTTCGGGTGCCTGGCCACATCGACCATCCTGGGCGTGAGGATGCACTGGGAGCAGTCCATGGTCGGGAAGGTCTTGTCCAACTG
>CAYNQQ010000015.1:0-12866 GCA_964399385.1 uncultured Candidatus Bathyarchaeia archaeon
GCCTGGGGGACCTTATAAGGGCTGCCTAAAAAGCCTTCACCGGAACCCGAGAAAGTGATTGAAAGTTTAAGGAGGGCTTCACTTTCCTCCGGGCTCGCATGTTACTACCGGAACCCGAGAAAGGGATTGAAAGACCTGACGGCCAGGCGTTCTGCCTGGCGAGGTATAAGGGAGGGCTCTGGAACCCGAGGAAGTGCCGGGAACAGACCGGGCTCGCCCTACTCGTGGTGGGGCCGCCGGGATTTGAACCCGGGACCACGAGCTCCCGAGGCTCGCAGCCTAGCCAGGCTAGCCCACGGCCCCCAGGGGGAGGGCTTGGCCCGAGGGGCTATAAACGTAGCGCATCAGCAGACCCTCGGTATGGGCTCCCCCAGGGGCCTGGGGACGGGCCTGGTGCCCCCGACGGACGTCCTCATGAGGACCTGGCCCGGCCTGTCCTCCCTGGCCTCCCCGATGACCTTGGCCATCCTCCCGTGCCTCGTCCTCTTGGCCGCCCTCACCACGTCGTCCGCCACCTCGGGGTCGGCGAGCACCACGGCACAGCCCTCGCACGTCACCTCCAGGGGGTCTATGCCGAACATCTCGCACAGGGCCCTCACGGGCTCCCTGATGGGCAGCTCATCCTCATCAATCCATATGCTAACGCCCGATTTCGAGGCTATGTCGTTGAGGGCCGAGGCCAGCCCGCCCCTCGTGGGGTCCTTCATGGCGTGGATTCGGCCCGGACCGGCGGCCCTCAGCATGGCCTCCACCGTGTCCCAGATCGGTGCCACATCCGACCTCAGCTCGCCCTCGAGCTCGAGGCCCTCCCTGGCCGCGAGGAGGGCGGCCCCGTGCTCCCCTATCGGGCCCGTTACTATGACGAGGTCGCCCGGCCTGGCCCCGCTGTCGAGGATCGGCCTGCCGTAGAAGGCCACGCCCACCCCGCAGGTGGCTATGACCACCTTATCCACGTGCCCCCTCGGCATGCACTTGAAATCCCCCGAGATTATGGCCACATCCGCCTCCCTGGCCGCCTCGTCCATGGAGGCCAGGATGCGCCTCAGGTCCCTCACCGGGAAGCCCTCCTCGACCACTATGGCGTCCAGGATGGCTATGGGTCTCGCGCCCATGACGGCCACGTCGTTCACGGTGCCCGAGATGGCCAGCCTGCCGATATCGCCCCCCGGGAAGAAGATCGGGTCTACCGTATGGCCGTCTATGGAGAAGACGAGCTCCGTGGGCCCGAGCCTCATGGAGGCCCCGTCATCCAGCTCGTCGAGGCCCACGCCATCGAGGGCCCTCCTGAGGGAGAAGGAGGGCAGTATCAGGCCCCTTATGAGCTCCTCCATGGCGGCCCCGCCGGCCCCGTGGGCCAGGGTGATGAGCTCCTCCCCGGACATGCCCACCCCCGCTTGGCCGTGGGGCCTATTAAGGAGCCGACAGGACCCGGCGCTCGACCCAGGCCTCTATTATATCGGAGACCGCGTCGTAGTGGCCCTTGAACTTGTGATCGGCTTTCCCGAGCAGGACGAGCGTCTTAGGGCACCTGGCCCTCCTGAAGAGCTCATACCTCGTCTCCCTTATGAAGCTATACTGTTCTAAACCGGCCTCAACCGCCAGGAAGGGGACCTTAAGGGCTTCTATCGCCCTCAGGGTAGGTCTCCCGGAGGCTATCTGCTCGGCCAGAACCTCGGGGGCTACCTCGAACCTCACCCTGACGAAGCTCGCGAAATCGTTCAGGAACCTGCTCATGACGGCCGGGTCGGTGGGGAAATCGTAGAGGCCGGCCAGGGTGACCACGCCCGCTATCAGGTCCTCCCGCCCCCTGGCGGCCGCCTGGAGGGATATCCTGCCCCCCATGGAGTGGCCCACCAGCACGGACCTGAGGCCCGTCAGCTCGGCCAAGAACTCCGCGGCCGAGAGGACGTGCTCGTAATATAGGTAATCATCGAGGCCCCTTATTACCAGCCTCGGGGCCCTCCCGAAGCCCGGGAGATCGAAGGCCAACACGGGCCACCGGCGCGATAGGGAGGAGGCCAGGTGGCGTATGAGCTCGTGCCTCATGCCCTTCTGGGTCGAGCCATGGCAGAGCACCAGAGCGACATCGGCCCCGCCCTCCGGGACCCAGAGCTCACAAGGCAACCGGTAGGGGCCGCTGGTCAGGACGAGTGTTTCCCTATGGGCCCTCACGTCCCCAGGAAGGCCTCGGGCGGAATTTAACTTACGCCCCATCGGGCAGCAGAGGACGGGAATCACAAGCCGTAAAGACAGAGGCCTAAGGGCGAGAGCTCACCAGAACTCTACTCTCAATTCCTCTACACGCCTAAAGCCTTTATCCCGTGTAGCTATCTTCTCCCCTTCTCTTATAGCTATGGCCGCTATGAAGACATCTCGCACGTCAAGTGGCTCCCCGCGCCTCATCAAATCGGCCATAATGCGGGCGGCTATCTCCCCCGCCTTATGGTCGAAGACGAGCACCTCGAGGTTCTTCAAGAGAGCTCTCACCAAGGCTAAGTTCTCCTCCGCGCGCGAGGACCGATAAGCCCCAAAGTAAAGTTCAAAGGCCGTAATTGAGGTAGTCTTGAAGGTTTCACCGGCTTCCTCACATGCTCTTATCCGCTCTCGAACGCTCTCGTCCCCACGTAGGAGATCTATTAAGACGCTCGTATCGAGGATCAAGTCCTCCTCACCCTGAAGCCCCATTTAAGCCAGAGTTCCCGGAGTTCCTCTACAATCCTCGCAAGTTCCTCAGGGCCCCCTGCCCACCTACCTGCGAAATCGAGGAGGCTCTTTCTCCTCTCTCTCACGAGGCGGAGGATGACATCTGAGGGAGTTTCCCCTGGCTTCATCTCCCTGAGAAGGGCCTCGTAAGCCTCTCTCGATATGGTTATGGTCATGGTCTTATCCGACATGCCCTAGCACCTTAAGTGGTGTGATACGGAGGTTATTAAGGAATCGCATAGACATCCCGCCGAGACCTCTGTTGGTGGTCCCCCGGGCCGGATTTGAACCAGCGACCATCCGGTCCCTGCGGCCCCAGGGCCTGTCAGCCTGGCGAGCTGACACGGACGCCCCTGGGCGTCCGCTACAGCCGGACGCTCTACCAGGCTGAGCTACCGGGGGACCCCTTCTCCACTCCGGCAGGAGGGGGTTATAAGCCTCTCGCTCACCCACCCGCCTCGGAAAAGCCCTCCCCCGTGAACCTGAGCTTCCTGCCCGTCCCGCACTGGAGGAAAGAGCCCGAGAATGCCTCTAAGAGGCCCCTCTTCGCGCGGGAGCCCGTGCAGTGGCACGGGCATACCAGCTCGAGACCGAGGGAGGATAGCTCGCGCCCGAGCTCGAGGCCCTCGTGGTAGGAGGATATGTGGAGGCCTCCTATGAGGCCGTAGACCCTCCTGCCGAAGACGCTGAGGGCCCTCCTCACCATCCTGGCCGGCCCGGGGTGGGAGCAGCCAGTTATGACCACGAGGCCGAGGCCATCCACATCGGCCACGAGGGCGTGCTCGCCCCCCATATCGCCAGTCGAGTAGAAGCCCGGCAGGAGCTCCCTGGGCTCCCTCGCCTCTATCAGCTCGGCGCCGGCCCTTAGGAGCTCCCTGGTGGTGAGCCAGCCGGGCCTCCTCGGGGCGAAGACGCGGAGCCCGCGGCCCGTGGCCCTAAGGAGCTCGGGGAGGGCCCCGCAGTGGTCCCCGTGCCAGTGGGATATGAAGATGGCATCGAGGTCGGCCAGATCCACGCCGAGGGCCCCGGCGTTGTTGAAGAGCTTGCGGGCCGTGCCGCCCGTGTCCATGAGGAGCCTGGGGCCCCCGATGGCCTCCAGGTGGGCCGAGAAACCCCAGTCCTGCTCGAGACCCGGCAGATAGGGCTCGTTGTCCACGAGGACCGTAAGGAGGAGCTCTCTTATCCCCATGCCGGTCCTGGGCGGGGGGAGGTCGGTATAAGTTTTAGCGATATACCGGTCTCCCAGGGACCTACCATATACCTCTTAGCCCCTCCTTAAGAAGAGATCGCCCTCGAGAAGGTGAGGGCGGCAGGGCTTGGAGCTCAAGGTGTTTACCATGGCCAACTGCCCTAAGTGCCCTCTGGCCAAGGAGATAGCACGTAGGGTAGCGGAGAAGCTCGGCCTGAGGCTCGTCGAGGTGAGGCTCGATACGCCGGACGGGGAGATAGAGGGCCTGATGTACAACGTCGTGAGCACGCCGAGCATAGCCGTTGGCGAGGAAGTGATCGTGAGGGGGGATGTCCTCCCGGAGGACGTGCTGGAGCGGGAGGTCAGGAGGAGGCTGAAGGCTTGAGGATAAAGCTCAAGGGCTTCATAGACCTCAGCCTGACGGACTGGGACGGCAAGGCCACCTGCGTCGTCTTCACCCCCGGATGTCCCTTCAGGTGCCCCTACTGCTACAACCGGGACCTCGTCCTCGAGCCGGAGGCGAGGCCCGATGTGCCGGTAGAGGAGGTCCTCTCCTTCATAAGGGAGAACGGCTGGGGCCTCGATGGCGTGGTCATAACGGGCGGTGAGCCCACCATATGGCCTGGCCTGCCGGAGCTCTGCTCCGCCTTCAAGGAGGAAGGGCTCCTCGTGAAGGTGGATACCAATGGGACCAACCCGGGCATGCTGGAGGAGCTGGTCTCGTCCGGCCTCGTGGATTACGTGGCCATGGACGTCAAGGCCCCTCTGACCGAGGAAAAGTACTCCCTCGCCTGCGGCGTGGACGCGGGCCCCTTCCTGCCCAGGATCGCCAGGTCCCTGGAGGTTCTCCTCTCCTCCGACGTGGATTACGAGCTGAGGACGACGGTGGTCCCGACCATACACGAGCCTGGGGATATCGAGGCCATCTGCAGGTCCATAAGGGGGTGTAGGCGCTACGTGGTCCAGGCCTTCAGGCCGCTGGGCCCCACCATAGACCCGAGGTTCGCGGACATGAGGCCTTTCTCCCGCGAGGAGCTCGAGGCCTTCTTCAGGGAGGCCGTCTCCGTCCTCGGGCCGGATAGGGTCCTGCTGAGGCCCTGACCTCAGGGGCCCATCAGGCCGGCCTTCCTGAGGAGCTCGTAGGCCTCACTGCCGCAGGTCGTGACGATGGTTATGGCCTCCGCTATCCTCCTCACGGCCTCGTCCACGAGGCCCGAGCTCGCGAGGTTCGAGACCTCGGATAATATGGCGTTCACATCCCCGAACTCCTGCCGCCCCGTGGTGTTCTGGGCTATCCTGACCTCGGCCATCAGGGCGCCTAAGAAGAGGCCGAGCATCCTCTTAGCCCCGGAGAGCTCCTCCCCCTCGAGGCCCTTCAGGCCATCTACCATTTTAGAGGCCATTATCAGGAATGCCTTCACGCGCTCCGAGTGCTGGAAGAGGATGAGGGCATCCCTCGTCTCCCCGCTCGCCAAGCCGGCCACCTGACCGGATATGGGCCTTCCATGCTAAAAGGCTAAGCTCCACGGCCTATCTGCCCTGCCCCCGGCACCGCTCTGAGGACCAATTCTCTCAGCTCCATGAGCGTTTTCTCCAGGGCTTCCTGCCCGGGGGCAGAGACCACGACCGTCAGGACCAGGCCCTTACCCGTCCTCGAGGCCACCAGCCCGGCCCTGAGCTTCCCCTCCTCCCCTACGGCCATGACTATCCTCCTCTCGCCAGCTCTCGTGCTCCTCAGCACCCAGCCCTCCCTTGTGAGGGCGAGCAATAACTCAGGCGGGATGGTCTCTGTGGGCAGGAGAAAGGATATGGCCTGCTGCCTGTGCCCGGGCGTGGGCATGAGCTCCTCTATGGCCCGGTACACGAGCAATCTGGCGTGATAATCGACCACCACCTCCACCGGGTAATCGAGCGTCCTCACCTCGAGCTCAACCGTAGGCATCTCGAGCTCGGCCTGGGGCGCGGGAGCCGGTCTCAGCTCCTCCGGGGCTGGCGGTGAAGGTGCGAGAGGCATTTCCTCGGGTACCCCCATCTCGCTCACTCCGGCCTCAAGGCCAAGCGCTTTGGCGAGCAACCTGATGGCTTCCAACAGGTCCGGTGTCTCGGCGGGCTTAATGAGAGGCGTCCCCCCGCCATGGCTGCAGAGCCTCTGCTTTATCCTGACGACCCTCGGCTCGCCGAGGCCGAGGACAACAGCTTCCCCGGGCTTCAGGGCCCTGACCTGCTCAGCCATCTCCCTCGGCAGCCCTTCCTCGAAAAGCCTCTTGAGATCGGCCGAGTCTACGAGCTTGTGGATTATCCTGACCTCCGCCTGCGTGAGAATGGCCTTACTGACCTCCGCTGGCCTCCTCACCGCTATCACGAACCCTATACCGTAGTGCCTGCCCGTCGCGGCGATTTCATAAAGCCAATAGAAGGATTCCTTCTGGGCCTCGGCTATCATATTGAGCTTAGGCAGGCCCTTCTCAGGCGCTATCCTGTGGGCCTCGTCCACGATGAGGACGTAGGGCTTCTTATGTTCTTTCTCGGCCTCATAGAAGGCCCTGAGGAAGTTGGCCAAGAAGGCCAGCTTCTCCGCCATGGTGGCCTCGGCCAGGTCGAGCACCATGCTCAGGCTGAGCTGGACTACCCTGTGGGCTAGCTCAGGGGCGTGCTCTGGCCTCAGGCCCTTTATATCGGCGTACTCCTGCCCCCCGAGGCTCACTATGAGGATGGGGAAGCGCTCCCTGAGGGTGTAGTACTCGCCCATGAGGTCTATCACCACAAAGGGCTGGCTGATCTTGGAGAGCTCCTCGGCCAGAACGCCACATGTATAGGACTTCCCGGTTCCCCTCATGCCCAAGACGCTTAGGCCGCGGTCTATCAGATGCTTCTTAACATCGAGCACCAGCCCCTCGGCCAACTCGACCCTCAGCTCTCCGCCAGAATAACCGTGCTGTTCGGTCATCACTTAATCTGTCGGTTCACCTGCTCTTATAAACGTGAATACTGTTCCCGCCCGGTGGCCTGATTCACGCCAGTTCCTTCATGTGCCTCCTCAGCCTGGCCTCGAGGGCCTCCTTAGGCATAGCCCCCACTATCCTATCCACGAGCCTGCCTTCCCTGAACACGAGGAGGGTCGGTATGGCCGTTATGCGGTAGCGCCTGACCGTCCTCGGGTTCTCATCCACGTTCAGCTTCCCGAACCTCACCCTGCCGGCGTACTCCCTCGCCAGCTCCTCTATTATCGGGGCCAAGAACCTGCACGGGGGGCACCAGGGGGCCCAGAAATCCACCACGACGAGGCCCCCCGAGCTCACGAATTCCCTGAAGCCCTCATCCGTCAGCTCCACGGGCCTGTCAGGGCTCTCCCGCCTGCCTCTCCCGAACAATTTGCCGAAGAGCTCCTTCATCTTCTTGAGCCTCAGCCTCTCGAGTTCTTCATCTGACATCTTATCCCCTGTGCTTAGAGGCCGGGCGGGATTTAAGCTGTTTTAGAGGAAAGGCTAATTAAAACCGCCGGAAAGGCATGGCGGTGGGATGGTGTTTTCCGGGGAGGCCAGCAGCGGTCCTTCCATGGAGGCGGTCGTCAGGAGGCTCTCATCCCTCGCCGGCGTCTCCATGGTGATGATACTGGGGCCCGGGGGCGAGGAGCTCTACCGCTGGTATAAGACGTCAGCGGACAAGCTCAGGATAGGGGTCGGGCCCGAGGACGTCCTCGGCATAATGGATAGGGTTTCCTCCTTCCTCTCGAAGGCCAGCTCCGGCCCGCTCGAGGACGTGATAATAAGGGCCGGGAACCGCGTGGCCGTGATAAGATCGGCTGGTGATTCCCTTCTCATAACGGTGGCCGAGAAGACGGCCAATCTGGCCCTCCTCCTGATAAGATCGAGGTCGGCTGCCGAGGAGCTCTCCAAGCTGACGGGGTGAGATGCTTGGAGGAGGTCCTGAGGGCTTCGGTAGAAGAAGCCCTTAGGCTCGGGGCCCGTTATGCGGAAGCGAGGATAAGCCAGGTCTTCGCCAATAGGATAGAGGTGAGAAGGGGCTCCGTGGAGAGGGTGGTCCCCTCAATAGAACTGGCCGGCAGCGTCAGGGCCCTGGTCGAGGCCTGGGGCTTCTCCTCGACCACCGTCCCGGATAAAGAAGGCATGCTGAAGGCCGCCCGAGGGGCCGTGGGCATGGCGAGGGCCTCGTCCATCCTGCCAGCGAGGAGGGTGGAGCCAGCCGAGGTGCCGGTGGTGGAGGACGAGGTCGAGATGGGGGAGGTCCTGGACCCGAGGGGGATACCGATAGACGAGAAGCTCGAGGTCGTCCTGGTCTGCGATGAGGCCGCCCGCTCCGTGGACGAGAGGATAGTCATGACGGACCTCAGGTACGAGGACGAGGTGGTGGTCAGGGCCTTCGCCAACTCCGAGGGCACCTACGTCCGCGAGGCATGCCCCTTCACCCACCTCAGGATGGCCATAACGGCCAAGGAAGGGCCCAACGTCCAGACCGTCACGGGCCGTCTTAGCGCCGCCGCCGGCCAGGAGCTGATGGCCTACGGCGACCCGGTGGGCATGGCGGAGAGACTGGCGAGGAGGGCCTTAGAGCTCCTATCGGCCCGTGCGGCCCCGGGCGGGAAGATGAGGGTCTTAGTGGACAACACCATATCCGGTCTTCTGGCCCTATGCCTGGGCCTGATGTGCTCCGCCGAGCTGGCCTCGAGACCCGAATCGGAGATGGGCATCTTCCACGGCAAGCTCGGGCAGCAGGTCACGAGCGAGACCGTGAACATCGTGGATGACCCGCTGGCCGAGGGGCTCACGGTGGCCATGCGCTACGACGACGAGGGGGTGAGGGCCAGGCCCGTGAAGCTGGTGGAGGAGGGGGTCCTGAGGAGCTACCTGCACACCAGGCTGACGGCCTCCATGATGGGGCAGGAGCCGAACGGGAGGGCGAGGGCCCCGAGCGCCCTCCTGCTGCCCATGGCCCTGAGCACCAACACGGTGATGGAGCCGGGGGACAGGAGCCACGAGGAGCTCCTCGAGGAGCTCCGCGATGGCCTCTACGTGGTCGGCCTGACCGGGGCCTCCGTCGGAAGAGTGGTCCACTGCGCCTGCGAGGCCGCTTACGAGGTCAGGAAGGGCGAGATCGTCGGGGTCTTCAGGTCCGTCAGCCTCACCATAGACCTGCTCGAGGACCTGAAGAAGGTGGAGGCCATCGGCTCGGATTTCGATGTGGTCTCCCTGAGGTTGAGCTCGGGGGAGGCCTCCTACAACGTGTGCGGCGGGGGCCCGCACGTCCTCTTCAGCGAGCTGAGGGTGGGGTGAGGGCTTGCCTGAGGACCTCATCTCCCGGTGCGAGAAGGCCATCAAGGCCTGCCTGGCGGAGGGGGCCGAGGAGGCAGAGGCCTTCTGCCTCACGAGGGACACGTTCTACTACAGGCTTTCGGAGGCGGGGGGCGAGAGGCTCCTCGAGGCCTACAGGACCGAGAGAACAGGCGTAGCCATAAGGGTCTTCAGGGAGGGCAGGCTCGGTTTCTCCTTCACCACCGACCTCTCCGAGGAGGCCCTGAGGGAGGCCGCCAGGAGCGCCCTCAAGGCCTCTGGCGAGGTGGAGAGCTTCGAGGGCTTCCCGAGCCCCAGCAGGACGGCCAAGCTCGGCCTCTTCGACGAGGAGGTAGCCGGCCTCACGGAGGAGGATTGCGCCGAGAGGCTGAAATCCATGGTGGAGCAGGCCGGGGACAAGCTAATCGTCCCCGAGGCCAGCTTCGGCAGGAGCATCGTGAGGTTCGGCGTGGCGAACACCTCTGGCCTCGAGGCCGAGGACGAAGGGACCTTCGTGAGGGCCTCCATCACCCTCAGGGCCAGGGGGGCCCCGACGGCCGTGAGTTCCACGGCCGTTAGGAGGGAGCTCTCAGGCCTCGACATGGGCTCCCTCGTGGAGGAGTGCGCCTCCATGGCCCTCCTCATGGCCGAGCCGGGGGGCCTGGAGCCCGGGGAATACGATGTGGTCCTGAGCCCCGACGTGGTCTCGGAGCTGGTGGCCTACGCGCTCGTGAGCTCCCTAAGGGCCGATAACGTTAGGCTCGGGACCTCGGCCCTGAAGGGCAAGCTCGGCGAGCAGGTGGCCTCGCCCGTCGTGACGCTCTTGGATGACCCCACGAGCAGGGAGGGCCTCTGCTCCTTCGGGATAGATGACGAGGGCATGCCTGTCAGGAGGAAGGCCCTCATAGAGAAAGGGGTCCTGAAGGGGCTGCTCTACGATTCCCTCGAGGCCGGGCTTCAGGGCACCGAGCCCACGGGCAACTGCGTAAGGTGGGAGCCCCCGCTCGTGGACCCCTTCTACCCGAGGGACTACAGGTTCAGGCCGGGCATCTACCCGGTGAACCTGGCCCTGGAGCCCGGGGGGAAGGAGCACGCCGAGCTAATCTCCGAGCTCGGGGAGGGCGTCCTGGCCTTCAGGTCCCTCTCTGGCTTTGGCATGAGGCCCTCGGGCGAGTTCTCGCTCTACATAACTAATGGCTTCTTGGTGGAGGGGGGAGAGGTCAAGAAGGGCCTCGGGGGCTTCAGCATGAGAGGGAACATCTTCGACCTGCTGGGGAAAATAGAGGCCGTGAGCTCCGATAGAGAGCCCCTGTTCCCGGACATGGCCGGCTTCTGCACGATAATGCCCTACGTGCTCGTCAGGGGGGTAGAACTCATACCTTAGGGGAGAGCCATATCCCCGGGGCAGCGAGCTTGGGGCTGGGCGAGGCCGACGAGGTCATAAGGCGCATATCCGACCGCCTGAGCTCGACCTCTGGAGGGGCCCGGGTCCTATACGTGAGGAAGGAGGTGGTCCCCGAGCCCGAGCCGGGGCCGAGGGTGGATGAGGTAGGGCTCCACGAGCTCCTGGCCGAGCGCCTGAAGGCCTGCGGCATAACGAGGCTATACAGGTTTCAATACGAGGCCTATAAGACCATAACCTCGGGAAAAGACGTGTTCATAGTATCAGGGGCCGCCACGGGGAAGACGGAGGCATTCATAATACCCGTGATGGACGAGGTTCTGAAGGAAGGCCGCAGGGCCCTGATAATATACCCGACGAAGGCCCTGGCCAGGGACCAGCTCTCCAGGTTCTCGCGCTACTCCGTCCCCTTCCTCTCGAGGGTGGCCGTCCTGGATGGCGATACGCCCGAAAAAGAGCGCCTCCTCATCTACGAGAACCCGCCGGAGCTCCTGATAACGAACCCCGATATGATACACTTCAGCCTGCCCAGGTCCTCGAGGTTCAGGAGGCTCCTCAGGGGCATAAGGACCGTGGTCCTCGACGAGGCCCACGTCTACGAGGGCTCCTTCGGCTCCCACGTCAGGATGGTAATGGATAGGCTGAAGAAGCTCGGCGGGGACCTCAAGTTCATAGCGAGCTCGGCCACCATAGGGAACCCGGGCGAGCTCGGCGAGCTGCTCTTCGATAGGCCCGTGGAGGTCATAGAGGGCACGAGGAGGAGGAAGGGCATAGCCTACCATGTCCTCGTGAGCTCCGGCCTGCTGAGCAGATGGACGGTGGCCTCCAGGCTCCTGTTACTGGCCTCGAGGGCCGGTCTCAGGTGCCTGGCCTTCGTGGATAGCCAGCAGATGTGCGAGGTAGTGGCCAGGATGGCCAAGCGCGATGGGGTTAAGGTCATGGTCCATAGGGCCGGCCTTCTGAGGAAGGAGAGGCGCGAGGTAGAAGACAGGCTGAAGTCCGGGGAGCTCGAGGCCGTCGTGGCGACCCCCACCCTCGAGCTCGGCATAGACATAGGCTTCCTGGATGCCGTCATCATGGTGGCCCCTCCTCCCAGCTTCGCCAGGTACCTCCAGAGGGCCGGGAGAGCCGGGAGGAGGGGGAGGCCGGGCTACATATTCACCGTTTTGGCCGACGACCCAATAGACGCTTACTACGAGCGGAGGCCGGAGCGCTTCTTCGAGCAGGAGATAACCCCCGTGGTCTTCGAGCCCTACAACGAGGAGATAGCTAAAATCCACGTCATAGCCATGGCCATGGAGCGGGGTGGCCGCCTCAGGCTCGAGGAACTCCCGAGAGGGTGGGAGGAGGCCGTCAAGCTCTGCGTCTCTGAGGGCTATGCGGTCCTGAAGGCCGGATGGCTCCTGCTGACGAGGAGGGCCTTCAGGGAATTCGGCTCCTACAGCCTACGCAGCGCCGGGCGCGAGGTATCCATAGTGGATAGGGCCGCCGGGGCCAGGATCGGGTCCCGCTCCCTCCCCATGGCCCTCCACGACCTCCACCCGGGGGCCATCTACCTCCACCAGGGCCGGGTCTACGAGGTCGAGGAGCTGGACCTGAGGCGCTTCATGGCCTACGTGAGGAGGATGCCGGATGACCTGCCCTTCTACACGAGGCCCATCTACGAGGTCAGCATCTCGGGCCTATCCCTGTCCGCGAGGAGGGAGGCGGATGGCGTGGAGGTGGCCTACGGCTCTGGCCGGGTGGAGAAGACCGTTATAGGCTACGTCATGAGGTCCTTCCTCAGGGGGGAGGAGGAAGCCCCGGGGGCGCCCTGGACCCTCCTGGAGGAGCCTATCTCCTGGTCCTTCAGGACCAAGCTCATGGTGGCGAGATACGGCGAGGCCGTCGAGCCCGAGGCCATACACGCCCTCGAGCACGCCATAATACATGCCGCGAGGCCGGTCGTGGGGGCCGGTTTGGCCGACCTCGGGGGCGTGAGCTACCCGACAGGGCACATAGTGATATACGATGCCACGCCGGGCGGCTCAGGCCTCTCGAAGCTCCTGTTCAGGAGGCTAGAGGAGGCCCACAGGGTAGCCCTCGATATACTCGCGAGCTGCGATTGCGAGGATGGGTGCCCGAGGTGCGTTTACGACCCCTTCTGCGGGAACAACAACAGGCTCCTGTCCCGGAAGGGGGCCCTGAGGCTCCTCAGGGCAGTCCTGGGCGGGAGGAGGCCCCCGGGCCTAGAGCTGGTCTCCCCGCCCGGGGGAGGGCTGCCCTGAGCGGGGCCCCGGGCCCC
>CAYNQQ010000016.1:0-12849 GCA_964399385.1 uncultured Candidatus Bathyarchaeia archaeon
CAGCACCACCCCCGCCCTCCTTGAGGACTTGGTAGGCGAAGAAAGCGTATAAAACGGCCAAGACGAGAAGCCCCACGGGCCCCCTCAGGAGCAGCACGGCCTTCCCGACGAGCGGTATCCTGAAGGGCTTGTCCCCCCCGAGGACCACGCCTATCAGCTCGTCATCGGAGACGAGCCAGGGGTCGGGCTTCTCGTTATTATCCCCCTTGGTCCTGAGGAGGACGCGGCCCTTGACCTCGAGCTTAGCTATCACCCTATGTATTATGATTTTGGAGGCGGCCCCCGGCTGGCGGAACACTATGATATCGCCCACCTCCACGTCCTCGGCTCTCGCCTTCCTCACCACGACGAGGTCCCCGTCCCTCAGCGTGGGCTCCATGCTCCTCCCCTCCACCACGTAGAACGGGCGCGGGATGCCGAGCAGGGCGAAGAACAGGAGCCAGATGACCAGGGCGCACAGGACAGGGCTCAAAAGCACGACAAGCTCCTTGGACAAGCTCACCACCCTATCCACGCCCTCTCGCTCGCCCTAAGCCTCACCTCCTCCTTTAAAACAAGGCCCATGAGCAGGCCCGCCAGGAAGCCACCTATATGAGCCCAGAAGGCCACGGAGACCTCGAGCCCGAAGGCCATCACGGCGAAGGCCCACACGGCCTGATACAGGAACCAGGCTATTATGTAGTACGAGGCCCTCACGTAAATCGGGCCGGGCGCCCTCAGCGTCAGGGTAACTATCCTCGCCCTCGGGAAGAAGACCGCGTAAGCGGCCAGCAGGCCCGATATGGCGCCCGATGCCCCCACGAGGGGGATATCCAGGCCCTTGCCCGTCAGGAAGCATATGAGGACGTGGGTGAGGGAGGCCACGAGACCGCACGCGAAGTAGAACAGCAGGAAGCGGGCCCTGCCGAGCACGTCCTCCACGTTGTCCCCGAAGATGTGCAGGTAGAGCATGTTGCCTGCTATGTGCATGAGGTCGGCGTGGACGAACATGGATGTGAAGAGCGAGTAGAGGTCCCTGAGCTGCAAGATGGAGTTCGGCACCAGGCCCAGGGTGGTCATGAGGTAGGCGTAGAGGGCTCTGTTATCCGTCATTAGGGCCCAGAGGACGGGCATGAAGAACGCTATGTTGGCCATGAGGAGGGCTCTGGTGACCACGGGGGGTCTTGACGGGGGGTTTATATCCCCGAGCGGGAGCACGGCCCTCCCCGCCGAGAGTTCGGTGGCATTAAAATATTGTTCCTCGCTTTTTCCTGAATTCACTAAGCGGGTGAAAAAAGATTATAAGTTATCCTACTCCGCGATTTTGCAGGGGAGAGGGTGGCAAGGGGCGAGAGGCGTAAGCTACTTGAGGGAATAGTAGAGCTGATAAGGGACACCACATGGAAGTGCGGCAAGGTAGAGAGGACGGTTCTCGAGTTCCTGAGGAACGATATAAGAGGGCGGGGAAGAGCGAGGATAAAGGACATGCTTGAGAAATTAGAAGCCGATGGCCATAAGCGCAGCGAGTTCCTCGATGCCATAAAGAGGCTCGAGAAGAGGAGAATAGTGAGGATAATGATGCCCGAGGCCGCCTGATGCCATGCCTCTCTCCCGAGGACGGCGGCTGCTGCCGTCTCTTAGCCCCGTCTCTCCCATTTATAGTGTAGGAGATCCCTCTTCTCATCGTAACTGACGACCAGGATGTCCCCCTCGTGCCCGTCCACCCTTATTAGGACTTCCCTCGGTCTCCCCGGCTTATTTATCTTCAGGCTCAGCCATACCCTCGTGCTGAAGCCGAGGGACCTCAGCCTCCTGGCCGCCAGGACCTCGTCTCTCCAGGTCTCCGGCCCGAACCTCAGCTTCCTCTTGCCCGTGGTCTTGACCTGTACGAGGTCCACGACCCCGCCCGGCCTGAAGACGAGGAGGTCCGGCTTGGGGTAGGCTGAGGTCCCCGAGCCCGAGCCAGCCGACCTTATGGCGAAGAAACCCTTCTCCCAGGCCTCCTTGACGAGCTTCCTCTCGTGTTCTATGCCGGCTCTCCTCGGCAAGAGCTACCCCCTTAGGGGTCCCAGCGCGCCCTTATCAGCACCGCCCCCCTCAAGCATGAGGGCCTTCCTCATGGCGGCCTCGGCATCACGGCCCGACAGGTGGACGTAGACGGCTGCCATCCTGCTCGACCTGCTCCAGCCGGCCACCACCTTGAGCTCCTGCTCCGTGAGGAGCCTCGCGAGCTGCGTGAAACGGGTGTGCCTGAGCATGTGGGGGTGGATGGGCCTCTTCAGGCCGGCCTTCCCGGCCAGGTAGCGGAGGTGCTCCCTGAAGGCCTTGGGCCTTAGGGGCCTGGGCTCCCCCCTGAGGGTGGTCCATAGGGGGGCATCCGGGTCCCCGGGTCTCGGGTGGGCCCTCAGCCATTCCTCAAGGAGGCCCGCCGACCTAACGGCCACGACGGTCCTGAGGCCCGTCTTACCCCTCACGGTCAGCCTGAAGGCCCCATCTGGTAGCTTCTCCACGTCCCTGAGCCTTATCGAGAGGAGCTCCCCTATCCTCAGGCCGGTTTCGGCCAACACGGCGATTATGGCCCTATCCCTCGGGTTAGAACAGGCCTTAAGGAGGGCCTGGAGCTCCTCGGGCCTCACTATCTTGTCCCTGAGGTGCTCGCCGCTCGCGTAGAGCTCCCAGATGTTGCCCTTCTCGTCCCTAAGCCAAGGCGGGAGTTCCCCTCCGTTCGCCCACTTGAAGAGGGCCTTGACCCTGGTTATGTAGGACCTTATGGTGAAGTCCGAGGCCCCCGAGCTCACGAGGGCTTTCTTCCAGGCCAGGTAGGCCTCCCTATCCAGCTCCCTCAGGCTCTTTATGCCCGCGTGCCTGACCAGGCTGAGGGCCACATAGGCGTAGGCGAGCCTCGAGCTCTCGGACCTCATCCTATCGTAACGCCCCACGAAGAAATCCTCCACCTCCCTCCTTAGCTCCTCTGGGAGCTTGGAGAGAACCCTGTCCAGCTCTGTTCTTCCTCCTCGCCCGAGCATCAGGCGCTCCTCGGCCGCGGCGGGCGGATAAGTTTTTGGCCTTCATAGACGATGAAGGCCGGAGAGAGGGCCTCCCGGGCCTTACCATGGGGGTGTCAAGAACCGGGAGGCCTTAGACCCTACGGCCCCTGCGGCCTCCCTTGCGCCTCGTCCCATCGTGCGGTATCGGGGTCACATCCTCTATACGGCCTATCCTGAAGCCAGCCCTCGCGAGAGCTCTTATGGCCGCCTGTGCGCCGGGGCCTGGCGTCTTGGGGCCTGGGCCTCCCGGGGCCCTGACCTTTATGTGGATGGCTGTTATGCCCTTCTTCTTCGCTATCTCGGCCGCGTAGGCGGCGGCCTTCATGGCAGCGTAGGGTGAGGGCTTGAGCCTATCGGCTTTGACGAACATCCCGCCGGATGCCCTGGCTATGGTCTCCGCGCCCGTGAGGTCCGTTATGGTGATTATGGTGTTGTTGAAGGAGCTGTATATGTGGGCTATGCCCCACCTCTCCCTCCTCCGGCCCTCGCTCATCAGCTACCACCCCCCTCCTCTTCCCCCTCGAGGCCCGGGGGCTTCTTATTCACGAAGGGGCTCGTGGGGGCGTAATCCACCAGGTCCTCCTCGTCCCTCTTGACCAGGTAGCCCGGCGAGTAGACCCTGCGGCCCCCTATGGCTATGTGGCCGTGGACTATGAGCTGCCTGGCCTGGTAGGGCGTTTTTGCCAGGCGCTTACGCCAGACTATCGTCTGGAGCCTGCGCTCGAGGAGGTCCTGGACGGTGAGGTCGAGCACGTTGTCCAAGACGGCTCCTTCCTCGAGGAGGCCGAGCCTGTAGAGCTTGTTCAGCAGTTCCTCCTCGCGCTTCTTCCTCACCTCGGGGGGCTGGCTTATGAGCTGCCTCGCGATACGCCTGAAGTTCGAGACCATGGTCTTGGCACGCCAGAGCTCCCTCTTGTTCCTCAGCCCATAGATGCCCATGAGCTCGAGCTCGGCCTTGAGGACATCTGCCCTCCACGGGTGCCTCGGCGTCTTGTACTTCTTCCTGGGCCTCTTCGGGTCACCCATGCTGGCCCCCTCACTTCTTCCTCCTTATCACGCCCACGGTCATGCCCTTACGGCCGGTGGTGCGGGTCTTCTGCCCCCTGACCTTAAGGCCGAGGGCATGCCTAATGCCCTTCCAGCACTTTATCTTCTTCATGAGCTCTATATCCATCTTCACCCTAAGTTCCAGATCGGCGCCTATGAGGTGGAGGTCCTTGCCCGTCTCCGGGTCCCTCTGCCTGTTCACCAGCCAGGGCTTGACGCCGTGCGCGACCGGGTCCTTGAGGACCTCCTCTATCTTCTTTATCTCCTCATCGGTCAGGTAGCCGGCCCTCATGTTAGGGTCGAGGCCGAGGAGGCGGGCTATCACCCAGCCCAGCCTTATGCCGACCCCCTTGATACGGGCGAGTGCGTAGGGCACCTTCAGCGTCCCATCGAGGTCCGTGCCCGCTACCCTTATGATGTGCCTGAACTCCCTTTCCAAACCCGCCACCCTTCTTGGATGGCTTGAGGCTCATTATTTAAGCGCTCCCCCGCGGGTGGCCTTCTCCCTCAGCTCGGGAACAGCAGGCTCCTGAAGGACAGATGGCCTGCACGCTCCATTATGGCCTTCACGGACCTGTAGGCCGGCGAGTCCTCGGGCAGCTCGAGCAGGGGCCTGCCCTCGAGCACGAACCTCCTCAGCTGCTCGTCGTAGGCTATCTTGCCCAGGTACCTGAAGCCGAGCTCCTGCTCCGCGAGGGGGCCGAGCTCCTCCGGGAACTCGTAGCTGCCCACGAGGTAGAGGTTGCCGAGCTCTATACGGACCTCCTTTATCACCCGGTAGGCCCTCCTGACGTGCTGGAAAGCCTTCTTGGAGGGGTCGAGTATCTCGAAGACCTCATCGAAACGCGTGCTTATACGCCTGTTCAGTTGCTCGAGGCCAGCAGGCGAGTCTATGAGGATGTATTTGTAGTTCCTCGCTATCCTCTCTATGGCGCCCTTGAGGGCCGCATCGGGCGTGCAGTAGCATCCCTCCGTGTATTTCGTCCCTATGGCCATGAAATCGAACTCATCCCCCTCGTAGAGGCCATCCTCCCATATGGCTACCTCCATGCGCTCGGATGGGGCCATGCCTGCCAGAGTCCCGCCCTCCTTGAAGAAGACCTCCTCGACCAAGTCGGTTATGGTCTTCTTGCCGGCTTCCTCGAGGTCCACGCCCACCATATCCCCGAGGCTCTGGTCGGGGTCAGCATCCACGAGCAAAATGGAGGACTCGCCTATCTCTATGAGGTATTTCGTCATCAGGGCTATGAAGCTCGTCTTGCCTACCCCTCCCCTCCCCATCGAGGCTATTATCTTGACCATGACCCTGGCCCGGGTGTCTTCGGGCCAGCCCTATAAAGCCTTAGATGCGGTATAGAAGGCGGGAGACGAGGGCGAAGGGGGAGCTCATGGAGAAGGAATGGGAACGCCTTTACGAGGACCTGAGGTCTAAGATGGGAATAGGCAGGAAGCACGCTCTAAACCTCGGGCCCGGCGAGAGGGAGAAGTTCATAAGGGCAACGGACGCGCTGAGGGAGAAATTCGTGATAGAGGTCATAGGGCCCGGGGAGCTGGCCAAGGCTAAGGCCTGGATAAGGGAGCTCGAGGGCTGTGCCCAGAAGCTCAGGGAGCTCCTGGGCGTGAGGAACATATTCTACACCCGCGAGCTCAAGAGCTTCCTATCTGACCCCCTCGCCCACCTCAAGAAGAAGATATTCGTTTATGCCTTCGACCTCCTCACGGGCAAGATAGACCTCTGGCAGTTCGAGAGGAAGGCCGCGGCAGCCGTCAGGACGTCCCTGAGGACGAACATGAGGTCCGTTTACCAGACCTGGGTTTTCTTCGAGCTCCTGGCCATAATAGCTTCCGAGGGCCCGTGTAGGCTCCTCCACCCGGAGCACGGCTCTCTCTTCGTGGAGAGGAGCGGGAGGCAGAGGCTCGGCCTCATACCCCCGAACTGCGTGATATCCGGGCCCAAGGGGGCGCTGAGCTTCTTCCTCGAGGTCCCGAGGCCGATAGCATGGGGGGATAGCCATGACCTCGCGAGGGCCTGGAAGTTCTACGTGGCCCTGAGGCCGGACATGATGGTCTACGGCGGCGTGGTCATGGACATAGCGGACCCGGGCAGCGACCCTCCGATCAAGAGGCCGGATTTCATAGTGGAGTGCAAGGAGCTCGACGATTGGTACGAGCGCGTCAGGGACCTGAAGGGCCAGCTCTCAAAGCCCCTCTCGGCCGAGGAATGGCGTTTCCTATGGCTCAAGGGCCTATGGGATGGTCTCGCGGAGGCCATGGGCGTCAGGAGGAAGGAGGTGATAAGGATGATAAGGGAGGAACGGTCCGTCAGGCTCAGGGAGCACAAGCTCGTCCAGCTCTACAAGAACGTCTACAGGCCGGACGAGATGGCCCTGGTGTCGAGGGCGAGGGTGCCGGGCGATATCAGGGATGAGCTCGAGGCCCAGGGCATAAAGGTATATGATGATGTCGGTTTCAGGCCCTCCAGGCTCGTGGGCCTCGCGGAGGAGCTCATGTCGAAGGCCAGGCCTTACGGGGGAGGGGATTTCCTGGCCGAGGTGGCCAGGCTGCTGGGCCTGAGGTCGTTTGACAGGGAGGCCCTCAGGAAGGCCCTCCTCGAGCTCGTGGAGCGTGAGGCGGAGGTGCTGAAGGAAAAGCTTATTGGCCGCCCTGGGGTGTCCCAGGGGGGATGAGGAGATACCCCGGGACCTGAGCGATGAGGTGGTGTGTCCTCCACCGACCCCGGCCTCGGGCCCGTGATGAGGCATAACGGCTCTGAGAAATGATGATTTTCGTCCCTCCTGAGGCGAAAAGCGTATATATAGTTAAGCCGGCCTAAAACGGGCATGAGCCAGGGGGAGCCCGAGAAGCAGAAGTTCCCCGAGAGGCTGAAGGAAGAGGTCGAGCGCATAAAGAAGAAGATGTCGAGGATAAAGCACAAGCTCGCCGTGATAAGCGGGAAGGGCGGTGTGGGCAAGACCACGGTGGCCGTGAACCTCGCCATAGCCCTGGCCATGAGGGGCCGTGAGGTCGGCCTCTTGGACGCGGACATCCACGGGCCGTGCGTGCCCAAGATGCTCGGCCTCATGGGCTCGAGGCTCATCGCGGGCCCGCCGGGCATATTCCCCGTGGCGGGCCCCATGGGCGTCAAGGTGGTCTCCATGGCCTTCCTCCTGCCGGACGAGGAGACGCCCGTGATATGGCGTGGGCCCCTGAAGGCCGCTGCCATAAGGCAGTTCCTGGCCGATATAGTATGGGGCCCCCTCGATTACCTCGTGGTGGACCTCCCGCCCGGGACGGGGGATGAGCCCCTCACCATAATGCAGTTCCTGCCCGACATGGATGGCACCATAATAGTCACCGTCCCCTCCGAGGTCTCCCAGGTGGTCGTGAAGAAGGCCATATCGTTCTCGAGGAAGCTCGGCATCCCGGTGGTGGGCGTCATAGAGAACATGAGCGGTTTCGTGTGCCCGAAGTGCGGGACCTACATACCCATACTCGGCGAGGGCGGGGGCGAGCGCATGGCCAAGAAGATGGGTGTTCCCTTCCTCGGCCGCATACCCATAGACGTGAGGATATGCGAGGCCTCCGACCTCGGCGAGCCCTTCATAGTTAAGCACAAGGACACGCCAGCCGCCAAGGCCTTCCTCGAGATAGCCGATAAGATAAGGGCTTTCTGCGAGGGCGGGGAGGGTTGAGCAGGGCCGGCGTGAGGATATACGTGCTGCTGGAGGACCACGCCAGGAGGAGGGGCTTCCTCGGCCAGCACGGCTTCTCGGCCCTCATAGAGGTGGGAGAGGGCGATAGGAAGACGAGGGTACTCGTGGATGCCGGCCAAGACGGCTCAGTCGTCCTGTCCAACGCCTCGAGGCTCGGGGTGGACCTCTCATCGGTAGATGCCATCCTCGTCACGCACGGCCACTACGACCACACGGGGGGGCTCCTCGAGGTGGTGGAGAAGTGCCGTAAGGGCGTGCTCGTGGTAGCGCATCCAGATGCTTTCGTGCCTAAGTTCGCCTATAGGAATGGAAAGTTGGTGCCCGGGAGCCCCGGCAGGCTGAGGCCGGAGGACCTCGAGGGGAAGGGGGCCGTGGTCATAAAGGCCAGGGGGCCCGTCAAATTGGCCGAGAACGTGATGACGACGGGCGAGGTCAGGAGGACCACGGATTTCGAGGAGGTCAAGGGCTTCTACAAGCTCGGCCCTGACGGCCTCGAGGAAGACAAGCTCCTCGATGACCAGGCCCTCGTGGTGGATAGCCCTGACGGCCTAATCGTCATAACCGGCTGCGCCCACTCCGGGGTGGTAAACACGGTCCTCCACGCCAGGGAGATCACAGGCCGGGAAGAGGTCCTGGCCGTCCTGGGGGGCTTCCACCTGGAGGATGCGGGCGAGGAGAGGTTGGAGAAAACGGTCAGGGCCCTCCTCGACCTCGAGGTCAAATACGTCTTCCCGTGCCACTGCACCGGGGCCCTGGCCTTCTGCAGGTTCGCCAAGGCCTTCGGGGATAGGGCCCGCTGGCCGGGCTCTGGGGACATAGTGGAGCTCTAAGTAGGGCAGGCGCACACAGCCCTCCCGCACTTCGGGCAGCGGCCCGGATACTTAGAGCGGAAGGCCTCCTCGAGATCCACGCCCACCACGTTGGCGAGGCTCGCCAGCCAGGCCAGGACGTCCGCGAACTCGGACCTGAGGCCCTCCTCATCGCCGGATCTCACGGCCTCCCCGAGCTCCCCCACCTCCTCGAGCAGCCACTCCCAGGTCCTCACGGCCCCCCTCCTCGAGTCCTTGTGGTAGTAGATGGCCCTCATGAGCTCCTGGACCTCCCTGACGTGCAAGCCCACCGCCTGGGCAACCGGGCCTCCTCGGCAGTTAAGGGTTATAGACGTGGCCCGTGAGAAGGGGGACGAGCCGGCTTGATGGTGTTCGAGGTCCTCGGGCACGAGGTGTTGATCTCGGGCTTCAGGGGCGTGAGGGTGGAGGACCCGGCTGGCCTGCTCGAGGAGCTCAGGGCAAAACCGGAGCTAAGAGGGGTTTGCTTCCAGCTCCTGAACGCCGACCTCGTGGCCGGGCCCGAGCACCTGGTAATCTCGGTCTTCAACGCCCTGAGGGCCTTCGAGCTCGGTCTGAACGTCTCATCCGACCTCGGCCTCGAGATATTGACCTTCGCCTCGGGCCAGAGGCAGATATCCAGGGCCATAAGGAAGATGGGCCTGAGGAAGGGCCTGATGAACGTGGCCTTGGTGCTGGTGGCGAAACCGGGCTCCGGGGCTTCCGGGGCCCAGGAGGCCATTTCCGAAACCCTAAGGGCCCTCGGGGGGAGGGAGGACGATTCAGTCCTCGAGGTGGGCGAGGAAAAGGCCCGGTTACTCGTGGAGGAGTTCGGCATAAGAGATGTGGAGCTCAGGGCCCGTCCCCGGGCGGGGGGCCTGCCTGAGGCCGTGAAGGCCCTGGTCCTGGAGAGGGTAGCCTTATCCATGGCCTACAGGTGATGCGCATGGAGAAGCTCCTCGGGCGCTTCATCTCGAGGCCCAACAGGTTCACGGCCCTGGTCGAACTCGAGGACGGGCGTATCGTAAGAGCCCACGTCGCCGACCCGGGCAGGCTGACCAAGCTCCTTGTGGAGGGGAACGAGGTCCTCCTGATCCCTAAGGAGGGAGGGAAGCTCAGGTACAGGCTCCTGGCCGCGAGGCAGGACGGGAGGTGGGTGCTGATAGACAGCATGGCCCACGGCCCCCTGGCGGAACTCGTGCTGCCCTACATCCCTTACCTCTCGACCTTCCGGGAGCTGAGGAAGGAGGAGGCGTTGTCCGGGGCCAGGATAGATTTCAGGCTCGATGGCTACTGGCTCGAGGTCAAGGGCTGCACGCTCGTCGAGGACGGGGTGGCCTACTTCCCCGACGCGCCAACCGCCCGAGGCCTCAGGCAGGTGAGGGCCCTCAGGACCCGGCCGGAGGCCGGCATCCTGTTCCTGGTCATGACGGAGGCCAGGCTACTGGCCCTCAACTACCGCGTGGACCCTGCCTTCAGCAGGGAGGTCGCGAGCTCAGGCCTCGACCTCTTCGCCTACTCCTTCAGCTTCGATGGCGAGGCCATCGAGCCCCTCGGCCTCGTGCCCGTCACGAGGGAGGAGGAGCCCGGCGATGTGCTGCCCTTCCTCTCGGAGCTCGAGGAGGCCGTGGGGGCCTACAACGACATGCACGGCCCGGAGGCGAGGTACGATATCCTCGAGGTCAACAAGCGGGATTTCGTGTTGGCCCTGACGGGCTACGGGACCTGCTCCTGCAGCCTCTTCGATTACCTGGACGACATATTATACGAGGCAGGGCTCGAGGGCTGGTCGGTCCTCTCCTGGAAGGGCAGGAGGGGCCACTACATAATAAGGTATGGGAGGGGCCCCAAACCTTAAATCCACCATCACGCCAGGCCTGTCGATGGGTATTGGCGGAGGCGGCCTCCCTGCTGGAGGAGATCAGGACGCTGAGGAGGGCCCTTAGCTGCTTCTTCAGCATAGACGCG
Organism: uncultured Candidatus Bathyarchaeia archaeon; assembly: GCA_964399385.1. Taxonomy (GTDB): domain Archaea; phylum Thermoproteota; class Bathyarchaeia; order EX4484-135; family EX4484-135; genus EX4484-135. Next base: position 10,582 of record CAYNQQ010000016.1, read on the forward strand.
CTCGAGAACTACATGAGGAAGGTCTTCGAGGACGTGGAGAACTCCATATCGGCAGAGGCCAGCGAGATAAGATCCAAATACATGAAACTCATGAGCCTCCCCCTCACGGGCGGCATCACAGGCGTCATAGACGGCCTGCTGGTGAGCTACGGCATCCTGCCCGAGGGGCTCAGGCTCACCCTCTACATCGTGGCCGCCGTTGGCGTGGTGGTCTTCGCCCTCCTCTGGTACAGAGCCCGCCTCCCCATGCTCGAGAAGCTCAGGAGGTTCGCCTACCAGAGGAGCTTCATCGCCGGGGAACTCCTATCCTACATAAGGTCCTTCGCCGGGGCCAGGTTCTCCCTGGAATCCCCCGGCGATTACGAGCAGATAACGCTCATGATTACCGTCTCTTGGATCGCCCTGAGCCTGTTCTTCGCCGAGAGCTACCAGATCGATGTGCTGAGGGCCCGTATAGGAGCGCTCGTGGAATCCCTGCGCGGCCCCCTCAGGGAGATGCTCGAGGTCCTGAAGCAGAAGGAGATCTACATGGGCCTGCCGCCCGAGGCCAGGCAGCCCTTCATCCTGCTCGAGGAGAGGCTGGGCTCCTGAACACCCTTATAGGCCCCGGGGCCCCCGGCCAACGGCATGAAGTCCCCGAGCCTCAACCGGATGGCCCTCCCCCTCGTCGAGGAGCTGGTGGAAGGAGCCGATAGGTACGGCATCGAGGTCGTGGAGATGGGCTCGGGGGCCACGCTGCTCGACCTCGGGGTGAAGGCCCCCGGGGGCGTGGCGGCCGGCCTCAGGATGGTGGAGATATGCCTCGCAGGCCTCGGCAGGGCATCCCTCTCTTGGTCCAGGCTCGCCGGCCTTGATTTCCCAGCGGTGGCCGTCTGGGTAGATGCCCCAGCCCTCGCGGCCCTCGGCTCCCAGATGGCGGGCTGGAAGCTCTCCCTCGTCGGCCGGACGGCCCTCGGCTCCGGGCCAGCCAGGGCCCTCGCCAGGAAGCCCAAGAAGATCTTCAGGGTGCTCGGGCACGAGGAGGAATCGGATGTGGCCATCTTGGCCCTCGAGGCCGATGCCCTCCCGGGCGATGATCTCGCGAGGGAGGTGGCGGATGCCTGCGGCGTGAGGCCATCGGACCTCTACATCCTCGTCTCGCCCATAAACAGCATGGCGGGCATGGTCCAGGTGGTCGGGAGGATGGTGGAGGCCTGCCTCCTCAAAATGCTCAACATGGGCCTCGATGTTAATGCCGTTAGGAGCGCGATGGGCCTCGCCTTCCTGCCCCCCCTCCACCCGGACCCCGATGTGTGCATGGGCAGGGCCAACGACTCCCTGCTCTACGGGAGCTCCGTGTGGCTGACGGCCGAGATGGATGACGAGGTCCTGGCCGAGAAGACGAGGAAGCTCCCCTCGAGCTCCTCGCCCTCCTACGGCAAGCCCTTCCTCACCATATACGAGGAGGCCGGGCGGGATTTCTACTCCATAGACCCCTCGATATTCGCCCCGGCCCGGGTGGTCATCACGAGCCTCAGCTCGGGCCGGACCTATGTGGCGGGGGGCATCAACGAGCGCATACTGACCATGTCCTTCGGCCTGAGGGCCTGAGGTGCGAGGTAAGAGCACATGGAGGCCCACGGCCTGGCGGCCTTCCTCAGGGCCCTCGAGGAAGCCATGAGGAGGGCCCCGGAGGTCCTCGGGGAGGACGCATTCCACATAGAGGAGGTCCTCCTTCCCGCCCTGAGGGGCCTCGAGACCTGCCTTAAGAACTCCTACGGGCCTGAGGAGCTATCGAGGAGCCTCCTCGCCCACCAGCTGGACTCCTTCGCGAGCTCCCTCACCTGGGCACAGCTCTCCCTCGTGGCCGGGAGCTGCCAGCTCGCGTTCAGGGAGCTCAGGTGGGTGATGGAGCAGGCCTGCAGGGCCAGGCTCCTGGACGCGCTTTATCCGCACGAGGAGCCGGGTAGGAAGATCGCCAGGGGCATGGTGCTCGAGAGGAAGCGCAGGAGAGTCATGCCGACGGGCTGGAGGCTGGTCAAGAAGGCCCTCGAATCGCTCTCTGGCTTCAGGCTCGAGAGGGAGGAGAGGCTGAGGGTGAGGAACGTATGGAGAAGCCTCAGCAGGCATGTCCATTCCCTACCGCCCGGGGCAGGCCAGGCGGAACTGGCCAGGGAGCTGAACTCGGCCTCAGATATCGTCTGCGATCTGGTCCTCGTACTGGCCTTAGATGCCTTCCCGAGGGCCAGGAGCTGTTTCGCGAGTTTTCTATCCGGGAGACCCTGGGGG
>CAYNQQ010000017.1:0-12691 GCA_964399385.1 uncultured Candidatus Bathyarchaeia archaeon
CCCTTCGCCGGGGAGATAAGCCCGGTCTCCCCGATAAAGACCATGGCCCCGTGAGCGTGGGACGACGGGCCCGCGAGCTCGGGCACCTCGCACTACGGCTCGAGGACCCACGCTCCCGACGAGAACATAAGGGTCAGCGATTTTCTCAGGGGGCGGAGCACGTCGCCCTCACGATGGTGCTGTTCGCCGGACAAGACCTAAAAGGAACCGGGGGCCACTAATACCGGGATGATGTGTGGCGACGGCGTTGAGTCCCCCGAGTCGTGAGGGGGCGGTGATACCCGACTGACCTCCGCTGACCGCCACGGGCCTCACCGCTTCTTGGCCCGCCGTCCTCTCGCCCACAGGACGTAGGGCCCTATCCAGGAGGCCCATAGGCCCACCAGGGCGGAGCCCAGGAACTGGAGGAGGCCGCTGAGGAAGAGGTAGGCCAGCGCGAGGCCCACCAGCCCGATGGCGCACGAGCTAAGGGCCTTGAGGAGCTCCACCACATCCCTCGGGTTTCTCTTAGATGGCTGGCGGGGGAGCAGGACGCCGAGGAAAACCCCTGTTATCAGGCCCCCTATGTAGGCCGATGGCCTCCCCCAGCAGGGGGGCGTGAGCAACATGGCGGCCACACCGAGGGCCAGCGGCAGGGGTAGGAAGAGGACCCTCAGCTCCCACCTGGCCTTTATGGCTTTCCCGAGGGGCTTCTCGGCCAAGAGCAGGTAGGAGGACAGGACCAAGAGGCCAAGCCCGAGGCCGGCGAGGACATCGGTCGGCCAGTGGAGGCCGAAGTAGACCCTGCTAAGGCCGGCGAGGATGGCCAGGAGGGCGCAGGCCACATAGGACCATTTCCTCCTGAGCTCCCTGGCCACATAACCGAGGTTTGAGACTGCCTCGGCCGAGTGGGTGCTGGGCATGGAGGGATCGGTCCTCGGGCCGAGCCTCTGGAGGTCGGGGGGCGGCCTCGGCCTCATTATCGCGTACTTCAGGGCATAGCTCAGGTAGAAGCTGGAGAGGAGGAGCACCGAGAGGCTGAGGGCCTGTTTCCTCCTGCCGAGAGGGAAGAGCAGGAAGATGACCGCGAGCCAGAACACATCCCCGCCGAGCTCCCCCACGGCCCTGAAGAAGGCATCTAAGAGGGGGTTCGCTATCGACTGGAGGGCTTTTATGAAGGCGAGTTCCCAGCCCAACCTTCCTCCCGGCCTGCCTGAGCCTAAGTTTTTATAATCCTCACGAGGAAAACGGTCGGTGGCCAACGTGAGCCTCAGGGAGTTCAACCTCTTGGTCTCGAGCCCGAGGGGGCGCGAGCACGATGCTTGTTCGGAGCTCTGGTTCCTCCTCGGGGAGGTGGGGGACGATAGGGCCGAGGTCGAGACCACGCCCGTGAAGGGCCTCATATGGGCCAAGACCAAGCTCGATCCCTTCGAGGCCGTGAGGCGCCTCAGGGACCTGCTGGCTGAGAGGCCCGAGGACTTCAGGGTGATACAGCGCGTCATACCCATAGAGAGGGTGGTCAGGACGGATCTCGAGGAGATTGCGAGGGCCGCGAGGGAGCTCGCCCTGGCCAAGATAGAGCCGGGCGAGAAGTTCCGCATAACGGTCGAGAAGAGGCACACGGAGCTGGGCACGATGGACATAATAAAGGCCGCCGCCGAGGGCATAGACAGGCCCGTTGACCTGAAGAACCCGGACAAGATAGTGCTCATAGAGGTCGTGGGAGGTCTAACAGGCATATCCGTGATAAGACCGGGCGATATCCTGAGCGTGGCCAAGGAGAAGGGACGGCCGAGGTGAGCACGGGCCGTGAAGCCGGAGGGTAAATAAGGGCTCCCGGGCACACGGCCCGTGGTGGTAGCTTGAGCTCCAGGGGGAAATGCCCGAGGTGCGGCGGCCAGGGGGTATCGCTCGGCAATCCCGTCATCGCGGTCGGGAAGACGAGGGGCCTCAGGGTCGAGGTCTTCGTGTGCAAGGAATGCGGCCTGGTGTTCTACGAGAAATATGAGGAGTAGCGGCTCGGGCCCCGGGAATCACCATCCCCCTGAGAAAACAATAAGAAGCTTCTGAATCCAGAGAGGGCTCAGATCCGATCACACGCCGGAATAAGCGCCAAATTTCCTTAGAACCTCAGCTGGAACCGGGTTTTCGTATCTTATTCCTACGGCTCTACATAATCTCTCGAAATCGGTATCTGTAGTTATTATGGAGCTTGCCCCCTCCTGAAGAGCCAGGGCCAGGTAAATACAATTATAAACATCGTGCTTCAGGCTTCGGGCTAATTCGAAGCTACGTAATATCGTTTCCTTCTTCAACGGCACGTAAAGAGGGGTATCATATCTCCTGACGAACTCAATAATTGCCCTGCTGGCTTCTTCACGATCAATACCCCATTTTCGCTCCATTATCCAGTAAGCCCGTATTGGTGTTATATCGAGCATCACCGGTATATACTCGCCCCTGAGGCCGGACTCGACAACCGGTGCTACATAATTGTGGCCCGGGTGATCCTCAACCAAGAAGATGGCAAGTATATTGACATCCCAGATCTTCTTCTCAATCGCCAAAAGTAGCTTCCCCCGCCTTGAGAAACGCCTCTCTACCCCACTCCCTATTAGCCCTGACCTTCACGGGCCTGGGCAACGGCTTAAGAATTATGGCGTTCTCACGCACGTCAATTAGGAGCTCGTCGCCGGGCTTCAGGTTTAATTTCTTGACCTCCTCAGCAGATATGACAATACGTCCCTCACGGTCCACGGCCACTATCTTCATGATACCTCCTCACGTAAATACGGCCTCGACCTCGGTTAAATAAGCTTTGTTTAAGCGGTGAAGGGGGAGGGGCCTCAGGAGCTCGCCGCCCCCTCATCCTCGGGCGATACGGGCTTCTTCACAGGCCCATCCTGAGGGCGAGGAGGGGAGATAAAAGCTTGAGCGTGGGGAGGCCTACTCTATGTTGGCGTGCCTCCTCCTTATATCGTCCTCTGTTATGCCGAGGCGAGCCATGAGCTCTACTATGAGGCTGTCGAGGAAGACCATGCAGGCGTTCTCGAACATGGTGCCGAGGGGGCCGAGGGGCTCCATCTCGCCCGTCATCTGCCTGGCTATGTAGTCCTTCCTCTCCGCCACCTTCGTCCTGCCCTTCACCACGACCACGTGGTCGGCCAGCCTGCCGAGGGTCGATTCCGGATGGGAGGTTATGGCCACGACCAGGACCCCGACCTCCTTGGCCACCTCGGCCGCCGAGACCGTGCCCTTGGTCTCCCCGGAGCCCGATATGGCTATGAGTATATCGCCCCTCTCCGCCGCGGGCGTTATGGTCTCGCCCACCACGTAGACATCGAAGCTCATGTTCATCAGCCTGAGGGCGAAGGCCCGGCCCACGAAACCGCTGCGGCCCATCCCTATCACGAAGATCCTGCGCCCCCTCTCCTTAGCCTCCACCAGTATCCTGATGAGCTCCTCCACCTGGTCGAGGTCCAGGTCCTCTATGGCCTTCTTGGTCCCCTCTATTATCTCCTGGGCAGCCTTCTTGAAGGCCCCCAGCCTCTCCAGTTGCATATAGGATTTCCCGCCTGGGGCTGGGACCTCCTCTCTTAAAAAGCCTTATCCCGCCTCGTGGTAGAGCCTTAAATACCCAGGGCGGACCTGATGATAGGTATTATGTATGGCAGGCTGAGGTAGAATTTCGCGTAGAAAGCCATTATGAGGGAGAACAGTATGGCCGAGAAAGCCAGGTAATCACGTCCTCTCAGCCTCAGGACGTAGAGGCTCGTCCGCCTGCGGGAGGCACCCCAGGCCCTGGATTCCATGGCCTCGGCCATCGACCAGGCCCTCGTGATGGCATTTACAATCAGGGGTATCAAAATAGGTATATATCGCCTCGCCCTGGCCAACGGGCCCCCTTTATCGAGCTCGAGGCCCCTGGCCCTCTGGGCATCCATGGTCATCCTGGCCTCCCTCGCCATCACGGGCGTGAACCTGAGGGCGGCCCTGAACATGAAGCAGAAGCTGTAGGGAACCCCCATCTGCTCCAGCGCGAGGCTAAGGTCATCTGGCGAGGTGGTGAGCGTGAATATGGAGAAGCTCGCCACGAAGACGAGGAACCTGACCGCGAGGGCCAAGATGTCCTCAATGACGTAGACATCGAGGAGGGAGCCCCTGAGCCAGGTGAAGAGGAGGTTGGTGCCCAGTATCAGGAGGACGAGCGGGAGGCTGGACCTGAGCGTCCTGAGCCACATCCTCGTGACCTTCCCGAGGGCCGCGAGGGGGGCCTGGGCCAGGAGCATGACCAAGAGGGGCAGCATCTTATCGTGGAGGGCCGCCATTATCATGAGGGCCAGGGCGTAGAAGAGCTTGACGCGTGGGTCGAGCTTGTGGAGGGGGGAATCGCGCTTATAAAAGGCCAGGCCTTCCAGCAGACCGCTCATCCCGGCCACCCCGCTAAGGACAGAAGTATGTCCCTCGCCTCCGGCAGGTCGAGCACGTCCGTCCGGACGGGGAAGCCCTGCTCGCGGACCTTGGCCAGGACCTCGGGGACCTGGGGCCTTATCAGGCTGACCCTGGAGAGGAGCTCCTGGTCCGTCAGCAGGTCCTCGGCCCTGCCCTCGGCTATAATCCTCCCGCCCGCCATGAGGGCCACCCTTGGCCTGGGCCTGAAGTCCACCACGAACTCTATGTCGTGTGTTACTATCACCACGCTTCTCTCTCCCAAGAGACGGCTTATCATGGCCCTGAGCTTCTCCTTCTGGGCGTAATCCTGGCCCAGGGTGGGCTCGTCCAAGACCACGTATTTCGGGTCCCAGACCAAGACGGAGGCCATGGCAACCCTCTTCTTCTCCCCCCCGCTGAGGGCGAGAGGGGATACGTCCCTGTATTCCTCGAGGCCGAAGGTCCTTAGGGCCCAATCGACCCTCTCCCTTATCTCATCCTCGTCGAAGCCGAAGTTCCTGAGGGCGAAGGCTATCTCCTCCTCAACCGTGGCGCAGAAGAGCTGGTGATCGGGGTTCTGGAAGACGAGACCTACCTTCCTCGAGAGCTCGGCCACGGTGGCCTTCCTCGTGTCAACCCCGTCAACGAGCACCCGCCCTCTCGTGGGCTTCAGGAGGCCGTTGAAGGTCTTCAGGAGGGTCGTCTTGCCAGCCCCGTTGGGCCCCATTATGACGAGGAAATCCCCGTCCCCCACCCTGAGGGAGACGCCCCTGAGGGCCTCGACCCCATTGGGGTAGGAATACCACACATCCTCGACCTCTATCGGCACCTAACCACCTCCGATATGAGGGAGGCCATCCGGGCCGGTGAGAGCGGGACCTCTGGCAGCTTGAGCCCTCCCTCGGCCAACATCTCATATAGCCTCACGACCTTCGGTATCCCCACGCCGAGCTCCCTGGCCTTGGGGCTCAGGAGGACCTCCTCAGGCGGGCCATCGAGCACCACCCTCCCCCTGTCCATGACCAGGACGCGGTCGGCGTAGGCCGAGGCGAGGTCGAGCCTGTGCTCGACTAAGAGGACCGTTATGCCGTGCTTCTCGTTTAGCTCCGCGACCAGGGACAGGATGTCGACGGCGCCAGCCGGGTCGAGGAAGGAGGTCGGCTCGTCCAGGACCAAGACCTCGGGCCTCATGGCCAGGACGGCCGCTATGGCGGCCCTCTGCTGCTGGCCTCCCGAGAGCTCGTGGGGGGCCCTGTGCCTGAGCTCCCACATTCCCGTGACCTTCAGGGCCCAATCGACCCTCTCCCTTATCTCCTCCCTCGGGAGGCCGAGGTTCTCTGGGCCGAAGGCCACGTCAGCCTCGACGGTCAGGCAGAAGAGCTGGTTCTCCGGGTTCTGGAAGACGAGGCCGACGTGCTGTGATAGCTCCCATATCTCGTGCTCCCTCGTGTCGAGGCCAGCGACCACCACCCTGCCCCTGAAATCGCCCGGGTAGAAGTGCGGTATCAGGCCGTTCAGGCAGCGGCACAGCGTCGTCTTGCCACAGCCCGAGGGGCCCGTTATTATGACGAACTCCCCCTCCTCTATGGACAGGCTGACGCCCACCAGGGCTGGCTTCTTCGAGCCCGAGTAGGTGAAGCTGACTTCCTCTAACTCTATTATGCCCATACCCATCCTCCCGGAGGGCCCTCATTTTAATTCTTTGCCCATGGCCCCGAGCAGCTCCTTAAGGAGCTCCAGGCAGATATGGAGAGCTTCCTCCGGCTCCCCCTCCCCGTTAGCACCGGCCGATAGGGCGTGGCCGCCCCCCATCCCTCTTATCCTCTGCCCGAGGGGTCTCGCGAGGTCCCGGCCCAGGTGTATGCCCGTCTTGGAGGCGAACTCCTCCGTGGCCCTCATGCTGACCCTCAGGCGGTCGTCCTTCTCGCCCGCCACTATGGCGAGATGGGCCCCGAGGCTCAGCAGGGCTCTCGCGGCCGATGCCTGGAAGGCGCTAACGTGGGAGAAGGCCACGAGCCAGTCCCCGAACCGGTAGATCCTGGCCCTCGAGCAGGCCTTCAGCCTTGCCACGCGCTCCGAGAAATCCATCTCCATGGAGAGGAGGGGGAAGAGCTTCCTCGGCCTCGCCCCGGCCCTGACCAGCTTGGCCACGGCCAAGAAGGTATCCGCGCTCGCGAAGACCAGGTGCCTCGTGTCGTAGGCTATGCCCAGGAAGAGGGCCTCGGCAGTCTTGGTATCGAGCTCGAGGCCGAGTTCCTCGTAGAAGCCCACAATCATCTCGCAGGTTGACGAGGCCCTCTCATCCACGATGTAGAGGGCCGCGAGCTCCTCCGTATCCGGGTGCCTCGCGTGGTGGTCTATGACGATGAGAGGTATCTCTCCCGCTCTCCGGGCCACCTCATCCTTGAGCTCCTCGAGCTGCTCTATGTTGTTCGTGTCCACCATGAACATCACATCGGCCTCGGATAGGTCAACCTCATCGGAGAAGGGGAAGCCGAGGTACTCGAGGATGCGCTTGGAGAGCTTGCTGACCCCCTGGGCGGCATAACAGATGGTCGTGAGGCCCGGCCTGAGGGCCTCCAGCATCCTTGAGAGGGCGTAGGCCGAGCAGACGGCATCTGGGTCCGCGTTGTGATGGCATAATATAGCTGCCCGGCTCACGCCGCGCTCCTGGATGAGGGCCTTAATTCCCCCGGCCCTCAAGGGCTATTTCCCTCAGCTTCCTCTCTACGGCCTCCATGGCCTTCTTAGCTGCTTCGCTCGCGAGCTGCTCGGGGTCCACCCGGGCCGACGAGGCAAGCCTGAGCTCCACATCGACGGTCACGGTAAGCGGCCTATCGCCCTCGACCTGTATGGAGATGCCCATGTCGTATACCTTCTTGGCGGGCACCCTCGATAGCACGTGCTCGCGGGCTGCTCTCTCGCCCTCCTCTATCACCTCGAGGAGCTGCTCGTCCGTGAGCTCCGGGAGCCCTATGACCACCTCGCCCATCAGGCCCCCGCCCCCAGGTCCTTCCTCAGCTTGGCGCTGACCTCCTCTATCTGCTCCCTCGCCCTCTTCTCCTCCCTCTCGAGCTGCTCTATCCTGAACTTAAGGACCTCCTTCTTGTCCTCGAGCTCCTGGACCACCTTGGCCTTCTCCGTCCTGACGAGGAGGGCCCCCACGGACTTGTAGATGGGGGTTTCATCGCCTATCTCCTCCAGCTCCCTCAAGGCGTTCTCGACCTCCGTGAGCTCGAGCTGGAGCTGCTGCTTCCTCACGAGCAGGGATTGTAGCTGCTGTTGGAGCTGTTGGAAGAGCAATAACCTCTGCTGGACCTTAGGGGGGAGCTCTGCTTTCTCGCTCATGGCCGCACCTGGGTATCTACGTGGCAAAAGGATAAAAGGTTTAAGCCGGGGGGCTTTATGGCACGGTCATAAGGGCCTGGTCCCCATGGGAGCCGCCTCGATGTCGGTTGCGGGCCGAGGGTCTCTTGGCGGGCTAAGTTTATATCCCCATATCCTTCAGACCGTCCCGTGGGTGACATGCTGCTCCCCATGCCCCTGTGGCTCCCGGGCTTACCTACGGGCGACCTAACCGACCTATTGTTGTCGGCCCTGTTAGTAATGGCCTCCATGGCCTTCTTTACCGTCTTCGGCCAGAAGATACAGGCCTGGATGATGCTCAGGCAGGTCGCGAGATCCCTCGACAAGCTCAAGATGATGAGGGATGAGGGGCGCAGCATAGCCATAAGGGCCCTAAGGGAGGCCGGGGCGGGTGGAGATGTGGTCGGCAGGGTGGACCGCTTCCTCGAGCACTTCCTCATAGAGCCGGAGGCCATGGACCCGGCTGGCGTGGTGTGGAAGCTCGAGCGCATCTTGGACGTGAGGGAGAAGAAGTTCCTCGATGAGATAAGGAGGATCGCGCCTGAGGCCGGGGAGGAGAAGGTGCATAACCTCGAGGGGCTGCTGGAGGCCGCCACGGCCTTAAACGTCCTCTATAAGGTGGTCAGGCACTACTACCTGCTCGGGAAGAAGACGTCCAGCATCTACATAATAGCCCAGCTCCAGATGCTCATACCGCTCCTGATGAAGACGGCCCGCGCCTACGCGGACGCCCTCATGGCGTTCAGGAAGGGGCAGCCCATAGGGGATGGCATAGGGGCCCTCGTGGCCGCCAAGCTGATGAGGGGGCGGCCCTACAAGCGCGTAGCCGAGGGCACCATAGTGGCCGAGGTGGAACTCGAGGGGCGCCGGGCCTTCGTGGTCAAGGCCGAGGGGCCCGGGGCCCTGGTGGGCAGGCCGGGCGAGGCGGTCAGGAAGCTCGTCGAGGAGCTCAAGGGCAACGTCAAGGCCATAATATTCGTTGACGCCACCATAAAGCTCGAGGGTGAGGAGACGGGCGAGATAGCAGATGGCATAGGGGTGGCCATAGGCGGGCCCGGCGTCGAGAAGTTCAAGGTCGAGGAGCTGTTGCCCGAGCTGAAGATACCCGTCTACTCGGTCCTGATAAAGGAGGACGTGAGCGAGGCCATCTCGCCCATGAGGAAGAAGCTCCTCGAATCGGCCGATAGGGCTATAGAGAGGATAAAGGCCCTCCTGGCCGAGACCACGGAGGAAGGCGATAACGTCATAATAGTGGGGGTGGGCAATACGATGGGCATAGGCCAGTAGGGAGTTGGTGGTCATGAGGACCCTCGCCCCCCTCCTGGGCGTCGTCTTCTCCGCCCTCAGCATGGCCTTCCTCATCGTTAGCATCATAGAGATCTTCAGGGGCAACGAGGAGACGGGCCTCTACTTCCTGGTGGCCGCCGTGGCCTTGACTTGCGCCTCGTGGCTCACGTCCAGGTCCGTCAGGACAGCGAGGGAGGTCCCCGTCATAAGGTCCTTCAGGGTCATAACGGAGGTCTCCTGCGAGGCCTGCGGCTTCAGAGAGGTGAGGGAGTTCAGGGAGGGCGATTACATATTCAAGGAGGTAGGGGCCTGCCCCAAGTGCGGCGGGAAGCTCGTCATAACCTCTATATACAGGGAGGAGGCGCCCCCTACCCGCCGAGGGTAGTTACTATGCATTCCTTCTCGAGGACGAGGACCGTGTGCTCGAACTGGGCCACGAGGCCCCCTGATTTCTCCACGAAGACGGGGTAGCCCATGACCACCTTCTGGGCCATGAGCTCCCGCCACACGCTCTCGTAGCGGGACCTCGGCACCACCTCCCACAGCCATCTCTCGGCGAAGGGGAGGGTCCTGAAGTTCTCGTATATCCGCCTGGCGAGTTCCCTCGGTTTCTTGCCCTTAGCCGAGGGCTTGAGGAGCCTGAATATGGTGGCTGGCCACCTCTCGACCACGACCCCGGCGGCCCAGCCCTCCGTGACGAAGGGCTCTATCGCATAGGCGTTCCCGGGCTTCAGCTTCTCGAGACCGAGGAAGGAGACGTTCGGTATCGAGGTACCAGCGTGTATGGTATATCTGTCGAGGCTGTGGCCTGTCAGGTTTGATATGGGCTTGAAGCCCCGGGCCCTGACGGCCTTCTCTATGGCGGATGAGATATGCGATATCCTGACGTTGGGCCTCACCTTCTCCAGAGCTGCCCTAAGGGCTGCCTCGGCCGCCCTGGCCAGGCCTTCCTTGGAGGGGTCGAGGCAGACCGTCACGGCCGTATCTGCTATGTAGCCGTCCACGTGGACCCCTATATCCACCTTAACCACGGCCCCAGGCGGTATGACGCTCTCGTCCCCCGGAGGAGATGTGTAGTGGGCTGCCACCTCGTTCACCGATACATTACAGGGGAAGGCAGGCCTGGCCCCGAGCTTCCTTATCATCTCCTCCACCTTGCTGCAGAGCTCTACCAGCGGCATGCCTTCCTCGACCAGGTCCCTGGCCTCCTCCCTGACCTTGGCCGCTATCTCGCCCGCGAGCACGTATTTGGCTATCACCTCTTCTTCCAAGACGGGCCCCGCCCCACCCCTCGCCGGGGAGAATAAAAAAGGCGTTGGAGGCTGGAAGCCGGTGCCCGGCCCCTCATCTGAACAGCCCGGCCAGGAAGGAGAGGCGCCTCAGCATGTGCTCGTCCCAGGCCCCCTCATCGTACATCTTCTTGAGGTGGGCGAGGGATATGAGGCTGAAGGCCTTCCTGGCCTCCGCCAGGTATTCCTTGGCCTTCTCCGGCCTCACGTACGGGAATATGGCCTTCAGGCACGCCGGTATGGAGTATATGTTGAAGCTCGCCATGCTCTGAGCTATCGAGGCGGCCACCAAGTAGTCGGAGAACTTCGAGCGGTTCTGCTCGGAGAAGGCCCTTATGGCCTCGGGGCCCTTAAGGAAGAGCTCCGAGGCCGCATGGACATCCTCCCAGGATAGGTTGGCCTCCTCCAGCATCTTGCTTATGCGGCTCGAGAGCTCCCTCCAGGCCTCGAAGGCCTCATCGACAAGGGGGGCTATCTCGCCCGCGTAGGCCATGGCGGTTCTCGGGAGAGCCTGCGTCATCCTGACCTTGAGGAACTCCTCCACGTCCCGCTCCGGCATGCCCTCCCTGCCCCTCATACGGCCTCTAACGGCCTCGCTGAGCCTGAGCCTCGTGGTCTCGCTCGTCTCGGCACGGGCGGATACCGAGCTGTATATATTGTCGAACAGCCGCGCTACCCGGTCCATCAACTCCCTCACGTTCATGAGTTCTTACCCGACCTCGCACGAGGCATTTGGCACATCTTCTTATAAGCCTTATCACCAATCCTGGGGGGTGGCCGAGATGGCAAGAGCCGTGTGGCTGGGCCATGCGGCCTTCCTCTTGGAGGTCGCCGGCAAGAAGGTGCTCATAGACCCCTGGATAACCGGCAACCCGGCTTGCCCCCTGAAGCTCGAGGAGATAGGAAGGGCCGATGTGGTGTGCGTCAGCCACGACCACGGGGACCACCTCGGGGATGCCTTCACCATCTGCAAGCGGCACGGCTCCAAGCTCGTGTGCGTTTACGAGGTGGGCTGCAGGGCCGAGGAGGAAGGGGTCAGGCCCGAGCAGATCTGCGGTATGAACGTGGGAGGGACCATCGAGCTCGAGGGGCTGAGGATAACGCTCTTCCCGGCCATACACTCCTGCTCCTGCGGGGTCCCCGTCGGCTTCGTGGTGAGAGGCGAGGGGAAGACCGTATACCATGCCGGCGATACGGCCCTCTTCAGCGATATGGCCCTCATACCGCGTTTATACGGGCCGGTTGACGTGGCCCTGCTCCCGATAGGGGGCTACTACACCATGGGGCCCGAGGAGGCGGCCGAGGCCACGGCCATGATAAAGCCCAGGGCCGTCATACCCATGCACTACGCCACCTTCCCCGTCCTCGTCAAGGACGCGAGCGGTTTCGAGAAGCTCGTCTCCGAGAAATGCCCGGAGGTCAAGGTGGTAGCCCTCAGGCCGGGGGAGAGCTACGAGTTCTGAGGAGCATAGGGGCCGATATCCCCTGTTTTTTGGTCCACCGGGAAGAGCTTCCCCATTAGCTCCACGAAGCCCTTGTTCCCGGCCAAGGCCCCCATGAGGAAGGCCATGAAGATGATCTCTATCCACGCCTTCACGAGCACGACGGGCAGTATCGGGTATAACCACGGGACCAGAACGGTGAAGAACGCGATTATGATGCTGCACTCCGGCAGGAAGGAGATGGGCACTATCAGCAGGACGAGCCTCGAGCTACGGCTCCTTAGGGCCCTCGAGAGGAGGCCAGCCGTCAGGCCCGTGAGGGCCTTGCCGAACACCATCATGGGGAGGTAAAGCCCTATGGCCCCTGCCACCGAGCCGAAGTAGAGGCCGGGGCCAAGGCCCACGAGACCCCCGACCAGGGTCCCGACCAGGGGCCCGCCGTAGAGAGCCGATATGAAGGTGGCTATGTGGGAGAGGTCCAGGGCCACCTGCCCGCCCGGGATGAGCTGGAGGGACTGGGATAGCAGGAAGAGGGCGTTCCCGAAGGCCCCCATGAGGGCCGCGAAAGCCACCGTCCTCGCGTCCAGCCTCGGCCTCATCCGGACGGGGCCGGTGCTCATAACTTAAAAGGGTAACTACAAAATTTTGAGTAAAGATTTGACCGCAAGACAAAAATAGAGCCGGACGTCCTTACTCATGGACCGAGGATGAAGCTGGATTGGGCCAAGCTCATAAAGCACCTATCCGAGAAGCACCCAGGCATAAGGGTAAAGGTGCCTAAAGAGAGGCTCGAGGACCCGCTTAAGGCCGGCTTCAGGAAGAGCATAGGCCTCCACTTCAGGCGCAGGCACTACAGGCTCACCCTACCCGACGGGAGATGCGTCCACGTGGAGGAGG
>CAYNQQ010000018.1:0-11988 GCA_964399385.1 uncultured Candidatus Bathyarchaeia archaeon
CTGAAGGCCATCTTCAGGATGGCCGTGGCCCTCAGGGAGCCCTTCTACAAGCCTCCTGCATCGGGCAAAACTAATAAGGGTCCTTAGAAGCGGTTAGGACGGCGCCGCCGTAGCTCAGGTGGTAGAGCGGCGGGCTGTTAACCCGTAGGTCGTGGGTTCAAGTCCCACCGGCGGCGCCACATCTCTAATGGCCCGTCGGCTATGGCTATAGTATCCCGAGCCTCACGGCCACGTCAGATGCCTTGTACTCCGGCCTCAGCTTAACTATGGCCTTCTTCTCGCCCCTCGGCGTTATCAACGTCCATACCTTCTCCACCTCGACATCAAATAGCTCCTCCACGGCCCTCTTTATCGCGTGCTTATTGGCCCTCAGGTCCACTACAAAGACGAGCTTGTTCTCCTCCTCCACCATGCGCATGGTTTTCTCCGTCATTATCGGGTACTTGATCACCTTGTAGGGGTCGAAGCCGGACGCCATGCCTCCTGCCCGGGGCGAGGAGGCGGGGTTATAAATAAGGCTTAATACCCGCTGAGGACGCAGGGAGGAAGGTATGTTTGTCTTCAAGATCGTGCTGATGGGCGATGGAGGGGTGGGGAAGTCGTCGCTCAGGAGGAAGTTCATGGGGAAGACGTTCACGAGGCAGTACATAATGACGATAGGGGCCGATTTCTCCGTTAAGATGGTGGACCTCGGGAGGGAGAAGGTGAAGTTCATCATCTGGGACCTGGCCGGGCAGCCCCACTTCAGGGAGGTGAGGGCCGGGTTCTACAGGGGCGCCCGGGGGGCCCTCCTCGTCTACGATATCACGAGGAGGGAGACGTTCGAGAACGCCCCATTCTGGATGGAGGAGTTCCTGAAGAACTCGGGCGAGGAGGGGCTGGCCGCCATCTTGGTCGGGAACAAGATAGACCTGAGGACCGGCGGCCAGGGCGAGGTCTCGACGGAGGAGGGCAGGAGCATGCGCGAGGAGCTGGAGAGGCGGTTCAAGATACCCGTGGATTTTATCGAGACCTCTGCTAAAACAGGCCAGAACGTGGAGAAAGCCTTCATGAGGCTGGCCGAGCTTCTCATATCGTCTTCCTAAGCCCTCCTCACGTAGCCGGAGTAAGTCATGGCTATGCTCACGAGCAGTAGGGAGGCCAGGACCACCGGGGCGTAGAACTTCAGGAACCTTATCACCAGGTCCAGGAGGCCCGTGCGCGGGATGACGCTTATCCACGGCAGCCTCAGGACCAGGGTGAGGGCCGTCGAGGCGAGGCCGAAGAGCCAGACAGCACCGAGCGCCGAGAACTTCCTCGAGAGGAGGCTCCCGCGTATCCTCGAGCTTATGGAGAAGCAGGCCACCGAGGCCAGCAGGTAGGCTCCCGCGAGCATCATATCGAGCAACACCTCGGCCTGCAACTCAATCACCCACCTCGAACTTCTCCAGTTTCTCCCCGTGTTTAGCTTTTAGCTCTGCCCTCACGTCCGATAGTATCTCGGCCGCGAGGAGGCCGAGGAGCGGTCTGACCTCGTGGTAGAGCAGCTCCATGAGAGAGGAGAACATATCAGATACCTCCTTCGGCGTGAAGAGCCAGGCCAGCCTATCTACGTCCCTGGCCTTCACCACCAGCTCCGAGGTCCTCTCGAGCCAGGTGAGACCCCATTTCCTCATGGCTCTCTCGAGGGCTATGCCCGCTATCTCGTGGCCCAACAGGGCCCTGAGGTGCTCGAGGTAGGAGTTTATAGTCTCCTCGTAGGCCCGGGCTACCTCCCTGACGGGCTCCGATAGATCTACGTCAACCAGGCCTTTCTCGACCAGCCTATCCATCCTATCTATGGTCTCCTCCAAGCTCAGGCCAGCCCTGGAGGCTATCTCGGCCACCGTCCTCCTCCCGTCCACGAACTTCAGGACGGACCATAGCTCCCTCGGTATCCTGATCTCTTCGAGGAGTTCGGCCCTGCCGCCGAGCCTCGGGATGTGGTAGGAGCTTATGGCTATCGTGGATAAGAGCTTATCGCATACCTTCTCGAAGGGCTTGAACACATCTATATTGCTGACCCTGTCCTGGAGCTCCTTCCTGAACATGGTCTCGAATTCCCTCACGAGGGCCTTAAGGTATCTCTCGGCTATCAGGTCCCTGCTATCGACCACGAGGGCCCCGTAGACCCTCTCGCCCGTTTCTATCAGTATGGTGAACGTAGAGGCCTCTATGCATTTCAGCCCCAGGCCCCCGGTGGGCGATATCTCCCTCACGAAACCGCCTATGGCGGATAGGAAGCTGGCCATGAGGTCCGGGTCTATCTTCTCCGGGGCCATGTTCCTCGCGAACAGCACTATGCTGGCCTCGTTCATTATGAAGGCCGCGTATACCTTTGCCATGACCGGTCCCATCCGGCTGGGGGGGCTGAGCGTAAAAACCTACGGCTCTCCCGACCGGCCCGCGAGAAGAACTCCCTATGGCCCAGGGCCGCCAGGTGGAGGTTCAGGACGCCGGGCAGGGCTATGAGGAGCAGCGGGCCCATGGGGCTGGCCTCCCTCCTGAGCCTCAGGAACTCCCTCGATAACCTCGGCCAGGGCCAAGGCCACCTCGAGCCGAGGGCCCTCAGGATCTTGGTCAGGGGCCTGATACCGCCCGTGGAGTAGTAGAAGACGGCGTAGACCGTCCACTTGAGGGCCTCGAGCACGTATTTCAGGGCCAGGCCGGTGAGGGGGCAGAGGAAGTAGGCCCCGAAGGCGAGGGAGAAGCAGGTCATGAGGTTCCTCAGGAGCTCGAGGGCCTCCCTCTCCCCGGGGGGCCTCAAGCCCTTCGGAGGGCTCCCGTAAATGGTCCTGCAGGTCCTCAGGACGCTCCCGAGCACTATCTTCTTGGGGGCCATGAGGGCCGAGAGGACCTTCGAGGTCCCGAAGATGCGCTCGAAATCCAGGGACCTCAGGTCCCTCTCCCGGCACACGAAGGGCGTCTTGAACATGCCCGTGGCCTTCTCTATGGACCAGAAGAGGTGGCCGAGCAAGCCGCGTGGCCTCGGGCTCTGGCTCAGGCCCGAGAGCTTGAGCCAGGCCCTTAGGAGCTCCTCATCGCTACACCCGTCGTCCAGAACCACTATCACGTCCAAATCGCTCGCCCAGGACGGCTCCTCGTCCATAATGGCGCTCCCGAAGACGAGTATGGCCCTGACGCGCTCCGCTCCCTCCCCGAGGGCTGATAATATTCGCTCGGCCAGGCCCTTAAGCCCCTTCAAGTTCCGCCACCGCCCTATCGAGCCACCGGGTTAGGCCGAGGAGCTCCATGATGCTATCTACCTTATCCACCAGCCATATTATAAGGGATACCCTGCCGAGGGGCGGTCTCCCGGACACCGGGAACATGTGGTCCCTTATGGCCCTCACGACCTCGTCATCCTCGCCGAGCTCCAGGGCTATCCTCGCCGAGGAGCCGGCGTGCTCCAATATGGCCCTCAGGAGCCCGCGGCTGGCGTCATAACCCACGTCGTGGAGGAGGGCCGCTCTCGCACAGGCCCTCGGGTCGGCCCCGAGTATCCTGGCCAGCCTGTAGGCCAGGTAGGCCGTCCTCAGGGAGTGCAGGACCCTATCCCCTGAGCCAGTTAGGGAGTGGGATGGGTAGCCCCTCAGCCTATCGAGGATGCCCGAAGAAATTATATCGGATATCAGGGCCCTGAGCTCCCTCAAGCCTTCTCATCCGCCGGCTCGAGACCGAGCTTCGCCATGAGCCATCTCGCCCTGAACTCGCTGACGCCCGGCTCACCCCTGCCGAACGGGTCCCATAGGTTGAACTCCCTGGAGAGCTCCAGGGCTATCTTCCTCGGGTCCCTCCCGCACCTCTCGCAGAGCTCCCTCAGCTCCTCCTCGACCTGGACGAGGAGCTCGAGGGTCCTCATGACGGCGTCCGGGTTGACGCTCACATAATCGAGGTAGACGGCCAGGAACTTCAGGAACCCGGGCAGGTCGCTCGGGGCCTGACCGCAGATGCCGAGCTCCTTCAGGTAGCGGCCATCAGGGCCTGCCATCCCCTCAGCGGGCCCGAGGACGCCGTATTTCTCGTAGTTCTCGAGGTGGGCGGAATCCGCCACGGTGGCTATGGCCATCCTGACGGCAGGTATGTCCTCGTTGAAGGGCAGGAGGGGCGAATCCCTATCCGTGCCCGTTATGAGCTGTGTGTAATCGTTGGTCCCGAAGGAATACCCATCGCAGTAGGGGTTGAAGAGGTACGGGACGAGGCCTATGCTCGGGACCTCCGCCATGAATATCATCTTCGGCGGCTTGAGCCCCTCCCGCTCGAAGGCCTCCCTGACCAGGTCCGTGACGGCCTTGGCCTCCTCAGGGTGCCTGACGAACGGGAACATGGGTATCAGGTTCGTTAGGCCCTTCTTGTGGCACCTTATCATGGCCTCGACCTCCATCATGAAGGCCTCCCTGAACCTCGGGTCGAGGTAGCGCGATACGCCCCGCCAGCCCATCATCGGGTTGGCCTCCTTGGGCTCGAGTTCCACCTTCCTCGTCTTGACCTGGGAGCCGCACCTCGGGCACTTCTCGTAGGGCTTGAGGGCCAGGCCCTTCCCGCACCTCGGGCACTCGAGCTCGTAATGGACGGCCCCTATCAACGTGGCGTACTCGTTGGTCTTGAAATCGGAGAAGCGGAGTATAACCTCCCTCGGGTAGAAGGAGGCGGCTATCAGGCCCATGCCGAGCGTGAGCCTGTAGGTCCATTCCTCCCTCGGGTCCACGCCGGGCGGGAATATCTCCTCCACCTCAGGGGCCCAGAAGCCCCCTTCCGACCTCACCTTGCTGGCCTTGATGCAGAAGACGGGGTGGACCTGTATCCAGGCCGCTATGAACTCCTCCCTCGCCAGCCCCACCTTGCTCACGCCCGGTATGAGCGATACGTGGAGGGCCTCCATGGGGGAGCCGCAGTTCACGGCTACCCTGGTCCTCGGCCTCGGGACCTCACGCAGAACCTTGCGCTCGACCCTGAACTTGAGGGCCCCCCTGTAGATGCGGGCCTCGCCCTTAGTGCAATCGAGGGTGACCGGCTCCTTCATCCTCACGACGAAGAGCTTGGCCCCGCAGGACGGGCAGGCCTCGGGCACAGGGTCTTCACCCACGCGGCCCACCGAGCAGTGCTCGCAGCTCGTGCAGGCCGCGCCCCAGTAGAGGTCCTTGAGCTCCTCGAGGTGCTCGGAGAGGCCCTTGGTGCCCACGCTGCAGGCGAGGCCTTCCTCCCTGCTTATTATGGCTGGGTGGCTCGTCCTGTTCCCGAGCTCGGTTATTATGCCTGAGAGGAGCTCCCTCTTCATTATGGGCTCCCAGGGCGGGCTCGTTATCTCCGTGTAGAGCATGGGCTTGATGCCGAGTTCCTCCACGGCCTTGGTCAGTATGCGCTTCATGAGCCTTATCCTGGCCGTTAGTTCCTCGGTGGGCAGGTCGCCGAACAGGAGGGGCATGAGAGGGCCGGAGGATATCTTAAAGCCCACGTTCAGCCCCGTCCCGAGGAGGGCGTCCTCTGGCGGCTCCTCCTCGAGGATATAGGTCTCTATGATGGCCTTGCTCTTCCTCGAGTGCGCCGTCTCGGGCCTGACCTGGAGCAGGTAGAGCCTGCCCTTCTCCCAGGCGAACTCCACGTCAACGGGCCTGCCCTTGCCGACCGTCCTCTCGAGGTGCTCCACCGCCATGGAGACCAGCAGGGCCTGGAGGTCATCCGCGACCCTCGGGTTCACGGGCTCATCGAGCTTGACGACCTTGTTCTGGCCCGTCTCGGGGTCCCAGACCAGCTTCTCCTGCTGGGGCTTGGAGGGCGGGTTGATGCCGAGGCAGACCACGGGGCTCTCGACCTCCCGGCCGAATATCTCAACCTTCCTGCTCCGGGGGAGCTTGGCCGCGAATATCTCGGCCGTGGGGACCTTCCCCTGGACGCCGAGTTCCCCGAGCCCGAACCAGGCCGTTGACTTGAAGACCCTCGGGTTCCCGCTCTCGGTATCCAGGGAGAAGCCCACCCCGCTCCACTCCGAGTCCACCATGAGCTGGAGGATGATAGAGAAGAGACCCCTGGAGGCTATCTCCGTCTCGCTCGGGATCTTGAGGCCCCTGTCCCTGAGCTTCTGCCTGTAATCGGTCACCCTGTCCCCGAAGACGCTCGCGAGACACTCGAGAATGGCCTTCTTGACCTGCTCCTTATCGTCCACGACCACGTTCAGTATGGTCTCGTACTGGCCGGCGAAGGACGCCTCCGGCAGGTCCTCGGCGAGACCGCTCGACCTGACGGCAATCCTTATGGGGTCCTCTTTTCCAGAGCGTTTTCCCTCCTCCTTAAGGAGCCTCAGGGCCTCCTCGAGCGCCCTCTCGAGCTCGGGGGGAAACCTGAGGTTCATTATGAGGTCCCTTATCTCCTTGAGAAGCTTCCCCACCTCCTTACCCTTCCTCAGGGCCTCCTCGAGCTCCCTGACCTTCTCCATTATCGCCGGGTCCGACCTGAGGAGCCTCCTCGTGAAGGCCGGGGGGAGTATGATGGCGAAGGGCACGTCGACGGGCAGGCCCCGGGCCTTGAGCTCTCTTATGGCCCTGTAGATCCTCGCTACCCCCGCCCCCTTCCCCCCGCTCCACCTCGGGTCTGTTGCCTCCTCATCCCAGATGGTCAGGAATAGCTTCTCCTCCTCACGCGCGGCCCTGGCCTCCCTCCTCCTCTGTAATGGTAGGGGAGGCAGATAGTAGTAAATGGTGTTTCCCAGCATCCCCCGGGACCCATCCTACGTTGGAAGAGGCGATTTAAGATTTTCCCCAAAGCCCCATCTCCTAACCCATCTCAGGGCGTGTTCCTCAGGTCCTTCACCATGAGGTAGGCATGCCTGCCGGGGCCATAATAGTCCCTCATAACGCCGACCCTCTCGTAACCGAGCTTCTCGTAGAGCCTTATGGCGGCCTCGTTGTCCGTCCTGACCTCGAGATAGCACTCGACGGCGCCCCTCCTCCTGAGGCGTTCCTCGACCTCCCTGAGGAGCCTGGTGGCTATGCCCTTCCTCCTGTAGGGCGGGAGGACCTCCACCGTCCATATGTGGCCTACCCTCTTGGCCTCCTTCTCCTCGAGCTCCGCCACGGCCATGCCCACGACGACCTGGCTCTCCTCGGCCACCAGGCTTATGAAGCGGTCATCTGTGATGAAGTAGGCGAGGAGTTCGGCCGGGTAAGCCTCATCGAAGCATTTCTCCTCGAGCTCCACCATGCGCCTTATGTCCCTCAGCTCGGCCACCCTTATCCTCGCCAGCCCCACCGACCTCCAGCACCACAGGTTTCAGGCCGAGGCCCAGGTAAATAATCGCCACCTCCTCCGTGGGGTCCTCCCCGCCCGCGAAGAGGAGGTGGGCCGGGCAGCCCGACCTGCAATCGGATGAGCCAAAGCCCCTGGCCGGAACCCCGGCCCTGAGGCCCTCGAGCAGGGCCATATTGACCGTGCATTCGAGCTTCTCCCCCGAGGGAGCTGCCACCACGGCCCTCACGACCACCTCGGGCCTGCCGAGCAGGTAATCTATGTGCCAGAAGGCCCTCACCCTCGCCCCGAGGTGCCTCCTCACCCTCCCCCTCAAGCTCAGAGGCCCGGGGCCGAGGCCGGAGCCCGTGTAGAGGTAGAAGCCTGGCTTGAAGCTGAGGCGGCCGAGGGAGCCCACCTCGACCTCGAGCGGCTCCCTCACCTCGGTGATGAGGGTGTAAACGCCTTTCTCGGGCAGCTCCTCCACCTTGGACGCTGCTCTAACGGCCATCGCCCATCCGTGGCGGGCCGGGCCTAAGGCTTTTCCCCGGCCGCACGCCGATGGGGGGCGGGGAGCTTGAGGAAGCCGCTGGAGGGCTTCATGGTCCAGCTGAGGTCGGGCCACATCTTCGATGTGAAGGGCCTAATCCACCCTCCCGGGAGGGTAGTGGCCTACCCGAGGTATGTCCCTGACCCGCTCGGGCCGAGGCGTAGAGGCCGGATGTCCTTCAGGAAGCTGAGGAGCTGGCAGGAGAGGCTCAGCGTCATCAGGGGGGAGTTCAGCTCCTTCCTCGTGCTCGACCCCGTGCTCGGGGACGAGTTCTGCGAGGTCCCGTGGCCGGAGATAGCGCGCGTCTTCGACCCGGTGGAGGGCCTCGAGGCCCTGAGGGCCGGGGCCAGGGCTGGCCTCAGGGGGGCGGCCGTCAGGATGGCCGATGAGGTAGCGGGCAGGGCCGGCTTGGGCCGCGGGGAGATAGGCATATCCGGCTCCCTGCTCGTGGGCCTCGAGGGGCCGGGCTCGGATATAGATATCGTGGTCTATGGCCGAAAAGCCTGCCTCAGGGCCTACGAGGCGCTTAGGTCCATGAGGGAGGAGGGCATCACGAGGCCCCTCGAGGGTCCCGCCCTGAGGGCCATCCTCGAGGAGAGGAGCAGGGATACGCCTTACGATGCCCGTGATTTCTTCGCCAGGGAGCCTAAGAAGCTGCTCCAGGGCTTCTTCATGGGGTACAGCTACTCAGCCAGGCTCGTGCCAGCTGAGGAGCCCGAGCCCTACGGGCTCACGAGGTTCAGGCCACTCGGGACGGCCGTCATCAGGGGCGTGGTGGCGGATGCCAGCGAGTCCATGTTCACGCCCTGCAGGTACGTGGTGGAGGACGTAGAGGTCCTCCAGGGCCCCGGCGAGCTGGTCCCCGGGGAGCTGGTCTCCTTCAGGATGAGGTTCTGCGAGCACCTGGAGGAGGCGGATGTCTTTGAGGCCAGGGGGAAGCTCGAACTCGTCTTAGGGCCCGGGGAGAAGCGCATCATAAGGCTCCTGGTGGGCGGGAGGCCGGGCGATTACATCAGGCCCTCCCGGCCCCCACGACCTTGAGGACCTGCTCGTGGTACCTGGGCCCGTAGGTCAGGACGATCTGGTACCTCGTGCCCCTCGGGCCCTCCACCTCCTCGAGCCAGCCCGCTATTAGGACCTCCTCCCCCTCAAAGGCCTGGAGCCTGAACTCGTCCACGTAGCACAGAGCCAGCTCGGGCTCCTGGGCCCCCCTCGGCGCCTCTAAGAACTCGACGTCCTCGAGGGCATATTCGGCCGGCATGAAGGGCGAGCCGGATGCATCCGAAATCACGGCCCTGAGGACGGCCCAGCCGAGCTTCCTTATCCTCTCCCCGGGGTCGTAGCGGTTCCTTATCTTCCCCCAGGACCTCACGGGCTCCAGCTCGAATTTGACCCATCTCCCCGCCTCGGAGCTCAGGAAGAAACCGTAGATGAGCTTCCTCTCTTGGTGCCACCTGAACTCCCGGGGGCTGATGTTCCTCCAGGGCCAGTCGCCCCTCGGGGCCCACCCGGGCCCGAACTCGTTCCTGAACCTCCCGGACGAGTAGAGGGACCTCAGGGCCTCCCTCGCCTCATCGAGCGCTCTGCGCCCGTAGATGACCAGGTCTATATCCGAGAGCCCGGGGTGGTAGAAGCCGTGCAGCATGGAGCCGAAGAGCCCGAGGTCCCCAAGCCTTATGTTGGCGTGGTCGAGGAGCTCGTCCAGGAGCTCGCGGAGGGCCCTCGCGAGGCCGTCCTCGAAACCGGACCTCAGGAAACCCCTTAGCCCCTCGTCCGTCTTCCTCGTGGCTGCCACCCGTTCTTCCCGGACGCCCACCAACCTGATGCCGAGTGGCTCGTGCAGGAGCCCGTAGGCCGGGAAGTTCTCCAGGACGAACCTCCAGCCCTCATCGCCGTAGAACTTGAAGTAGAGGCCGCCATCGAGGGCGTTCCTCGGGGCCCTTTTATCGGCGGACCTGAAGATGCTGCAGGGCGCATATAGGGGCTCGCAGAACCAGGCCCCCCTCGGGTGGTCGTAGCCGAGGACACGCATTATGAGGCCCTCGGGCGTCACCACGTCATCCCTGTCCCTTAGCCTCAAGGCGCGAGCCCTCCGACGGCTATGAACTCGCCCGGCCTCCCGCTCCCGACGACAACTTGGTAGAAATCACGGCCCCCGGCCAAATCGAGGACGAGTTCGAGCGTGCCCCTCACCACCACCTCATCGCCCTCCCTCGCGAGGTTCCTGTGGGAGCCAAGCATGCAGGCTATACGGGTCACATGGCCCGGGTCGGGAAGGCCAGGGAGCCAGGAGAGGGGCCTGCAGCACGAGACGCCGTAGAAGGCCGGCCTGAACATGGCTTCCCTATCATCGGATATCCTGCACGAAAGCTTGACCTGGCCGAGCGGGAAGTAGGCCCTCTCGCCGTAATGGGTTCTTATCTCCTCGGGCTTCCTAACGGCCGTGTAGACGAACCTCACGTCCCCGAAGAAGCCCCTCATGCCCCTCCTCTCCTCCAGCCTGCTCGACCTATCGAGCCTCAGGATGCCCTCCCGGTCGAGCTCCCTGACGGCCTTCTCCACGGCCCTGAACTCCTCGGAGCCGTAGACGACCAAATCCACGTCGGACCAGGAGGAATGCATCCCCATGGCGAGGGAGCCGTGGAGCCCGAAGGAGTCCTCGGGGACGCCCGAGGAAGAGGAGAGGAGTTCCACGAGCTCGAGGGCTTTCTCCTGGAGCTTGTCCCTGGCCCGGAGGGCCCTAAGGGCCCTGAGGCAATCGGAGGGCACGTACCTCCTGAGGACGGCCCTCAGGGGGACGGCTATCATCTCCTTGCCCAGGAAGGGGCAGTAGAAGAGGTAGTCCGGTGCCTTCCTCCTCAGGAAATCGAGCACGGCCAGCCAGCCCTCGGGCGAGAAGAGCTCCCTCGGCCTGAGGAGAACCCAGGCCCCATACCTCCACCTCATCGGGAGGAAATCCACATCCAGCCCACCGGCCAGCCCTTCTGGGACGTACTTGAGGAAGGCGAAGGCCCTCCCCGGGGGGTGCTCGTACCCGAAGGCGTAGAAGACGAATCCTTCTCTCGACACCAGGATGTCCCCGTCCCTTACGGGCACATCACCTCCTCCTGAAATGCTCCCACCCCCTCGTCTCGACTGGCCTCAGGCTTCCGTCCGGCCCCCTGAACCAGACGCCGGTCCCCTTGATGGCCCTCCCTATGGGCCTTAGCTTCACGCCCGCCTCGGAGGCCAGCTCGATGGCCTCCTCCAGCCTGTCGGGTTTGACGGTCATGACGAGCTCGTATTCCTCCCCCCCGTAGAAGCAGGCCTCAAAAAGATCTATGCCGAGCTTGGGGGAGGCCCTCACGATCTCGGGCGGGAGGGGGAGCTCCTCCACGAGGAGGCCTACCCCGCTGGCCCTCGAGAGCTCGTGGAGGCTCCAGGCGAGGCCATCGCTGCTGTCGATGGAGGCCGTGAGCACGCCTGCCTCGGCCAGGGCGAGACCAGCCTCGAGCCTCGCCTCCGGCACCAGAACAGCCCTGAGGGCTTTCTCCTCGAGTTCCCCGGGCAGCTCGAGGCCCTCGAGCAGGGCCCTGAGGCCCAGGTAGGTCCAGCCGAAATCGCCCGTGACGGCCAGGACATCACCGGGCCTGGCCCCCGAGCGCAGCACCATCTTGTCCTTGAGGCCCATGCCGAAGAGGAAGCAGGCTATCACGAGGTCGGGGCATTCGTTGGTATCGCCTCCGATCACGAAGATGCCGTAGCGCCGGGCCGCGTCATTAAGGCCGCGCGATAGGGCCTTCAGAGCTTCCTCGCTCATCTCGGGCGGGAGGCCGAGCGATACGAGGGCCGCGAGGGGCTTGACCCCCTTGGCCGCCATATCGCTGACGCACATCACCACGGCCTTCCTGGCGGCCTGGTAGTAATCCATGCCGGGCGGGACATCCGTCGAGGCCACGAGCATGTCCGTCTTAAGGACGGCCACCAGTCCGTCGCCGAGGTCCCAGCCCGATACGTCATCCCCGGGCGGGGGGAAGGCGTGAGGGGTCCTATCGAGGAGGGAGATTATGATTTCTACGGCCTTCCTCTCCCCGAGCTCCGCGAGCCTCATGCCTGCCCGAGGTGGCCCGAGGGAAGATAAACCCGGCGGGGGCCATCATACCTATGGGCTGGCGAGCTGGTAGTAGCCCACCTTCTGTTCCAGGCGGCATGCTTCTGAT
>CAYNQQ010000019.1:0-11655 GCA_964399385.1 uncultured Candidatus Bathyarchaeia archaeon
GGTGGGCTATCACGACGACCTTGGCCCCTTTCTCCACGAGCTCCTTTATGGTGGTGGCGTGCTCCCTTATGCGTGTGTCATCTATTATCTCGCCGGTGCTCGGGTCTATGGGGACGTTGAAGTCCGGCCTCACTATGACCGTCTTGCCCGATACATCTACGTCGTCGAGGGTGAGGAACTTCACCATGCTCTCCACCCAGGGGCCCGGGAGAGGGCGTTAAGATAAGCCTTGTGATTACCCGGGCGGGCCGCCAAGCCTTAAATCAGCCCGCCCCGACCACCGATTGGTGATGAGCCCCAGCTTTGGGGACGGGTGACCGGAGCCCAGCTCACGCTGAGGCCGGCGGGCCGAGCGTTTATAAAAACCGGACGGGCATATCAGCCCGGGATTGAGGCGTATCGGCGTAGCTGACCTCCCCCTCCACACGGGCGGCGTCCCGAGGTGGCTCATGAGGAGGATGGTGAGGCTCGCCAGGGCCATAACGGCCCTCCTCGTGGAGGAGGTAGGGCCCGGGGGCTTCGTCAGGCGCCTCTCGGACCCGTTCTGGTTCCAGGCCCTCGGCTGCGTCCTGGGCTTCGACTGGCATTCCTCGGGCATAACGACAGTTCTAACGGCCGTCCTGAGGCAGGCCATCGAGCCTGAGGAGCACGGCCTGGCCGTCTGTGGGGGCAAGGGGAAGAGATCCCTCATGACGCCCGAGGATATAGATAGGGCCGTGGAGGCCCTCGGCCTGCCAGACGGGGCCCGCGAGGAGCTTAAGTACGCGAGCAGGATGTGTGCCAAGGTGGATAACGCGGCCATCCAGGACGGCTACACCCTCTACCACCACGCCCTCGTCGTGGCCGAGGACGGGAGCTGGGCCGTGGTCCAGCAGGGAATGTGCCCCTCCGACAGGACGGCCCGCAGGTACCACTGGTTCTCCGGGGGCCTGAGGGAGGGCTTCGTGGTCGAGCCCCACACGGGCATAATCGGCGATGCCGTCAGGCGCCTGGTCCTCGACATGACGGCCCGCGAGAGCGAGGGGTGCCGTAGGGCATCGGTCGACCTGGCCAGGGAGGGGCCGGGCAGAGTGAGGAAGCTCCTCAGGTCCCTGAGGCCCGAGTGGCAGAAGAGCCTATCGGAGTGGCTCCCGGGCCTCCGAGATACGGGCCTCAGCGTGGAGCTGAAGTACCTCAGGATGCCCATGAACCTGAACTGGGAGGCCCTCGCGAGGGCCTACGAGCTCCAGCCATCGGGTTACGAGCAGCTGTTGGCCATAAGGGGGATAGGGCCCGCCACCGTCAGGGCCCTCGCCCTCATAGCGGACCTAATCTACGGCGAGGAGCCCTCCTGGAGGGACCCGGCCCGCTTCTCCTTCGCCTTCGGGGGGAAGGATGGCGTCCCCTACCCCATCAACAGGGAACTCATGGACGAGGCCATCTCGATACTCGAGGAGGCCGTGAGGAAGGCCAGGCTCGGGCAGGACGAGAAGGTGAGAGCCCTCAGGAGGCTCAGGGGCCTAATCCCCGCCCGCCCCTGAGCCGGTCGGGGCCTCCCTCCCGTGGTCCTTCAGCTTCTCTATTATCACCGCCGGGCACACCCTCAGCACGCCCGGCATCCCCTTTATCTCCCTTATGATGTCCTCCATCTCGGCCTCATCCCTGGCCCATATCTCGAGCATGATCTCGTGGTCCCCCGTGGTCAGCCAGGCCGAGCGGACGTATGGCCTCGAGGCCAGCCTGCGGGCCGTGCTGATGAGCTCCCCGGGCTCCACATCGACGCCCGTCAGGGACACGACGTCATAACCGAGGACCCTCGGGTCGACCAACACGGTGTAGCCCTTTATGATGCCCTCCCTCTCGAGCCTGAGGACCCTCTTCCTCACGGCCACATCGCTTATCCCGAGGGCCCTCGCCATCTCTCTGAAAGAGGCCCTCCCGTTCTCCATGAGGAACTCCAGTATCCTCCTGTCCTTATCGTCGAGGGCCTTCTTCCTGGCCTTCCCCACTATACCACCGCCTCTCCCGGTTTGTCCTCTCGCGGCGAGCAGGGGCATAAAAAGCTGAACTCGGGCCCTGGGGGTCTCAGAACTCCGCGAACCTCTCCCTCGGGCAGCCGCAGACCGGGCATCTGCCGGGGGCCTCGCCCACGGCCGTGTAGCCGCACACGGGGCAGACGAATATCTTCCCGATGTCGGTGTCCTGGCCCTTCAGCACAGCCTCCCTCGCCTTCCCGTAGAGGTCGGCGTGTATCTCCTCGGCCCTCAGGGCGAAGCTAAAGGACCTCTGGGCCCCAGCCTCCCCCTGGGACTCAGCGACCTCCCGGTAGGCCGGATACATCTCCTCCACCTCGAAGGTCTCGCCCTCAATAGCCGCCCCGAGGTTATCGGCTGTCTTGCCCACCTCGCCCAGCTCCGTGAGGTGGTTCTTGGCGTGGACGAACTCAGCGTAGGCTATGGCCCTGAACAGCCTCGCCACGTTCTTGAAGCCTTCTTCCTCTGCTTTCTCAGCGAAGATGAGGTACCTCATGTGGGCCTGGCTCTCGCCAGCGAACGCCTCCTTGAGGAAGCGCTTCGTCATCTCGCTCATGCCCGCCACCCGACGCTCAAGGGTCGGTCAGCGAGCTTTAAAAGTTTTTCTGCCGATAAATTAGGTTCGGATTTCGAACCTTAACCTTATCGGGCCTAAAGGTGCCGAGGGCGCGGTGATGGCATGCCCTGGATGCCGTTCGAGCTATCCAAGCTCTCCGGGAGAGAGCTCGATGCGGCCATCCTCATGACGGGCATAATGGCCGAGCTCGAGGCCGTCAACCTCTACGTCCAGCTCGCGGCCATGGCCGGGAGCGAGGCCGTGAGGGAGGTGCTGCTCGATATAGCGAGGGAGGAGAAAACGCACATCGGGGAGTTCCTCACCCTCCTCAAGACCATAGACGAGGAGCTCGCCAGGGAACTCGAGAGGGGCTCTGAGGAAGTCCGCGAGCTGATGGAGAAACTTAGGGGTTAGATATCCGAACCAAAATGTTTATTAGCTCATCCCATCAGGGTGCGGCAGGTGAGCGGGCTGACTCAGGTGCTCCAGGTCTATAGGTGCGAGGTCTGCGGCAATATGGTGCTCGTCCTCCGCGCTGGCAGGGGGTCCCTCGTGTGCTGTGGGCAGCCCATGACCCTCTTGGCCGAGAAGACGGCTGGCCCCGGCTCGGAGAAGCACCTGCCCGTCGTCGAGGAAGCCGAGGGCGGCCTCAAGGTCGTGGTGGGCTCCACCAGGCACCCCATGGAGGAGGGCCACCTCATAGAGTGGGTGGCGGCGGCCGTGGACGGGGAAGTCCACATGGTCTTCCTCAGGCCAGGGGCTGAGCCCGAGGTCTTCCTCCCCCTGGCCAAGAAGAGGCGTATTGAGGTCAGGGCCTACTGCAATAAACACGGCCTCTGGAAGACCGAGGTCGGCTGAGGCCAGGAAGGGGGCCCGTTCAGTAGCCTGCCTCCCCGAGGGCCTTCTCGAGGGCCTCCCTTATCGCGTACTGCGCCACGTGGAGCGGTGTGTCCCCGAGCTCCGGGTCGATGGCCATGCTGCCGAGGCACGGGTAGACGTGGTGGGCCTTGGCCGCCTCCTCCCAGAGGGCCTCCCTCGGCTCCACGGGCAGGCCCACCAGCTTCTCGGCCACGTACCACGTGGAGCCGCAGGGGGCACCCCTCAGCACATCAACCGACCTTATCACGCCGTTCCTGACCTCAAGCCTCAGCTCCGGCCTCCCGAAGCGTCTCGCGAACTCGTCTATCAGGGGGTCCCCGGTCTCGGTGAGAGTGCAGAAGGGCTTCGGGAAAGCGTAGGCCACGCCCGCCTCCTCGAGCTCCTCCTCCACCTGCCTCCTCAGGCCCGGGGGGAGCCAATCCTGATTGCATATGCCGGATATTACCGCCCTGGCGTCCGTGCTGGAGGCTATGGCCGGGACGAGGGCCTGGAGCTCCTTGGGCAGCCCCAGCGATAACACGAGCTCGCAGCCCGGGAGGCCGGCAGGGACGAGGGCCTCGGGCTCGTCCAGGACGGCCTCGAGGGGCGGGACCTGCTCGAACTCGTGGAGGGCCCATAGGCTATCTGAGAAACCCCTGCTGCATAGGTTCTCGATAATCCTGAGGCCGTACTCATCCCCTCTCATGAGGAGGGCCAGCGCTCTTACCAGCCTTCCACCACCCCGGCAGGAATTTCCTCGCGGGCTCCTCTCTTAATAGGGCTTCTAATTCCTCCGGGCCCAGCCCCCTCACGATGTCCCCGAAGACCTCGCACCTCCGCTCCGAGAACTCCTCGGCCTCGGGCCTGACCGTCACCTCGACCTCGCGGCCAGAGGGCAGCTCGAGGTAGATGTGGTAGCCCTCGATCGGGTGCTGGCCCGAGGGGGCTCTCGAGGGGCCGTGCCTGACCACCCTGTAGCCCGCCCCCTCGAGGGCTTTAAGGACCTCCAGGGGCTCGTCGGAGAAGACCTCTATATCTATATCGCTTTCCTCCCTCGCGAGACCACGCCAGACGCTCCCTATGAGCCTCGGGCGGAAGGGCCTTAGGGCCCTCATGACGGCGAGGGCCTCACGCCTCATCTCCACCAGCCTCTCCTCGGCCCTCTTGCCCTCGAACTCCTCGATTATCCTGGCGAGCTCGAGGGCTACCTCGGCGTTGGAGGGCATCACCCTGGCCCCGAGGGCCCTGAGGGCCATCTCCTTGGCCGTCTTGTACTCCCTGGCCCTGCCCGTGTAGATCAGCCATGCTGCCTCCCTGGCCACCGCGCGCCTGACGTGCTCCCTCCTCGAGGCCGTCATGGGCCTCAGGCCCCGGCCGGATGGCCTCCTATGCCCTCCCTCGGCGAGAGCCCCGTCCTCACCAAGGGCGTCCTGCCCACGAGTTCCAACACGGACTTATAGAGCATGTGCACCACTTGACGGGAGGGCCCGGAGCCCGGTATAAGCGCTCCTCACCCGATCAGGCCCTTCTCCTGGAGGCAGGCCACGAGGGCCCCTATGGTGGCCGGTATGGTGTGCTCCGTGGCGAACGTCAGGCCCGGGCAGAGGTCCACGACCACGGTGGCGAACCTGAAGACGCCCTTGGGGATGCCCTCCCTCGCGCCAGCCAGGATGTTGACCCTCCCCCTCCCGGAGAAGGCCTCGGCTATCTCGTCCGCGGCCTCCCCAACAGGCTTGCCCGTCGGGTCCGTCACTATGATGGGCTCGCCCGCCCTATCCCTGATGAACTGGTAGAGGTCCTGGAGCCTGAAGGGGACCCTATCGACCTTCCTGGCGTAGGTCCTCTTCTGTATCCTGAACCTGCTCTCCCGGCCCTCGAGCAGGCCGGACAGGAAGGACAGCAGCTGGCCCACGTCCACGGGCTCGTGCGGGGTTATGACCAGCTCCCCTATCTCGAAGGCCTGGGCGGCCCTGCCTATCCTTATGCCCATCGGCCTGGCCCCCTCCCCCAGGTAGGGCATCTGGGCGAAAGTTATCCTCTTGAGGAGCCGTAGGACCTCGGGCTTGCCGGGCCTGTGCTTCTTCCAGACCACGCTGCCTGGGGTTATCGCTATGCCAACCTCGGGCCCGACGAATTCCACCCATACAATCTTATCCGGCTCCGCGAGATTCACATCCGCACCCGTTGCCTCCTGGACGGCGGAGCCAACCCTTACGTTCACGTCTATGCTGGTGAAATCATGACGACCTCTCCTCGTGGTCCTGACCGCGAAGGTCTCATCGGGCCCTATGTGCGACCGGGCGATTGAGGCGGCGGCACGGGCTATCTCCTCAAGGTCCGCTTTCGCCGTGGCCAGGACCCTCAGGACGTATTCTGCCTCGGGGATAGATGCCTCTATCCTCCTGGCGGCCTCATCCGGGTCCTCGAGGCCATCGAGGATCACGAGGCCCATGAAGCCCCTCGGCCTGGCCTCGGCACTACCTCCCACGAGCTCGGCGGCCCTCGAGGCCACTATTTTCTCGAGGCCGAGGGGCGTCTTTATTATGATCTGCAAGGCCTACCCCCGGCCAAAGAAGGGTTCAGCCCGTTTCTCCCCCGGCCTCCTCGCCCTCTCCTCCGGAGGCCTCGACCTCCTCAGCCGTCTTTATGGCATGCTCTATGGATACCTCGAGCCTCGCGAGCTCGGGCGCGTAGAGGAGCTTGCTCTTCCTTATCCCGACGTGCCTGAGGGGGGCTATCTTCTTGGCCTCCTTGTAGATATCGGATGCGAGCTTCCCGAGCACCATCTCTTGGACGAACTGCCCGAAGTTGAGCTTCCTGGCCTTCTCCTCCACGATCTCCTTCATGACCTTCCTTATGGCCTTCTGCTGCGAGGTCTTTATCCTGTACTGCGTCAGGGCGCAGGGGTAGACTCGTATCCTGTACCCGTCCCTGGTCGTGACATCGAATATGCCATCCACCTTGCTCGTCCTGCGCCTGACGAGGCTCCTCAGGAAGTCCCTGGAGTATTCATGGCCCTTGAAGATGGTCTTGGCCTTATCGCCCTCGACGGCCACGACCTGGAAATACATCTTTATGACCTGCTGCCTCACGTCCTCGCCCGTCACATCGTAGAGGGTTGCCTCGAGGACCCTCTTGAGGAGCTTCTCCGGCCCATCGGCCGGTACCTCGAAGAGCTCCCTCTCCCCAAAGTAGGGCGGCGTCAGGACCACGAACCACTTCTTCATCTTCCATTTATCGACGGCTCTCCTCCGGCCCTTCCTCGACGACATGCCATCCGTGCGGTAGGACGGGCCTTATTAAGCTTCACAGCTCGCCCACGGGGATGGCCCCCATCACGTCGACCCGGTATATCCCCCTCGCGAGGATGCGGTTAAGGAACTCGCGGGCCGATGCCATGTCCTTGGCATCGAAGAGCACGAGGCCGTCATATGAGCCGAGGAGGCAGAAGGCCCCGAGGACCCTCACGCCCTCCGGGGGCTCGATGCTCACTATGCGCTTCAGCATCGGGACGTGGTCCCTGGCCGCCGAGGAGGTGTAGAGCTTCAGGAGGGCCACGAACAGCAAACCCCTCACCGGGGACATCGGGCCGCCAAGCCTATTTATCCCCTGGCGCCCCGGGATATGGCGGTGATGAAGGGACATAGCTCTGAGCCCCTCGGGCCGTGAAGAGCTCCGCTACGCTGATAATCGGCTGCCCGGGGATAGGGCACGCTGGGGCGGGGTTGGTCAGGTCAGATCCAGGTCTTGAGTATCATGGCGTGGGGGACGCCGCTTATCCTTATCACGGCCGCCTTGTGCACCATGCCGAGCTCTATGGCCCTGGAGACGACCTTCTCCCCCACCATGTTCACGACGGAGTACTGGGCCGCTATCTGGAGGGCCGTATCCACGTCCATGAGCTGGCCCCCGTAGAACTCCTCGCTTATGTGGAACACCAGGCGCCCGTCCCTGAGGGTCTTGCCGAGGAGCTCCTCATCGCAGATGGCTACTATGGTGTAGGAGCCCGAGCGCTTTATGTTGAGGTAGACGCGCCCCGCCCCAGCGCTCAAGCCGGACACCTGCTCAGAGGGGCCTGACCGGCGATTTGGCCCCGCAGGCATCGCATATCAGGAACATTATGCGCTTCTCCTTCACTATGTGGGTATCGGGCCTCTTGCACACGGGGCATATCACGTAATCGCGGAGGAATATCTCTATGAGCCTCTTTATCGTGTCCTCCTCGAAGACGCCCTGGAATATGGCTCTAACGCCATCGAAGTAGCCGGCCGTCGCGAGTTCCCTCGAGAAGAACCTAAGGCAGAACTCGGGCTTCCTGTTCACCGTATCGCAGAACTCCTTGAAGTTGTGGTAGATGGTCCTCGAGCCGGCTATGGTTATCCTCGGGGCCGGTATCTCCAGCCTCTCGGTCCTCTGGACGGGGCCCTCCGGCATCTGGGCGTAGGCGCGCTCCAACAGCGCCCTGTACTCCGCCTCGCTGGCCAAACCCTCCACCGGGCTAACGAGGCCCGGGGCCCAATAAGCGCTTCGCAGCTGGGCCGCGGCCGTCAGGGTTAAAGCCCTTCCCCGGTAGCCAGAGGTGGTGCCCAGGGCCTTGCCGCTGACGCCCGAGCAGGTGAGAGCCCACATACCCCTCACGGCCAAGTACATATACCTCGATAACTGCGCCACCACGCCCGTCCCCAAGCCCGTGGTGGAGGCCATGCTCGAGTACTTCTACGATTACTGCGCGAACGTGGAACGCGGTGCCTACTACATAGCGAGCCTCGCGAACGAGAAGTGGGACCTGGCCAGGGCGAAGGCCGCCAGGCTCCTATTGAACTGCGATGCGGACGAGTTCATATTCACGAGGAATACCACGGAGGCCATATGCATGATGGCTTATGCCCTCGAGCACCCCCTCCTGGATAGGGTTGGGGGCGTCTTCCGCGAGCAGGAGCCAATAGTAAAGTGGGAGAGAGGGGATAACATAGTCTTCAGCGACCTCGAGCACCACTCCAACATGATGCCGTGGATAAGGCTCGCGAGGAGGGTGGGGGCCGAGATAAGGGTGGTGCCCTTCAACCGTGAGACGGGCCAGATAGAGCCCTCCGAGGTCGAGAAGGCGGTCGACGAGCACACCAAGGTCCTGGCCATACAGCACGTCAGCAACGTCACGGGCGTCATCCACCCGGTCGAGGAGTTCGTCAGGATAGCCAAGGAGGCCAACCCGGATTGCGTGGTGGTCATAGACGGCTCCCAGGGGCCGGGCCACATGCCCGTGGACGTCAAGCGCATAGGCTGTGATGCCTATGCCTTCTCCGGCCACAAGGGCCCCCTGGGCCCCCAGGGCTCCGGCGGGCTTTACGTGAGGAGGGAGCTCCTCGAGCGCATGGACCCCATGGAGATAGGGGGCGGGACGATAGCTGACGTCACGACCAGCGATTACAAGCTTAGGGATGACGCCCTCTGCAAGCGCTGGGAGGCCGGGACGCCCAGCATAGCATGCCTG
Organism: uncultured Candidatus Bathyarchaeia archaeon; assembly: GCA_964399385.1. GTDB lineage: Archaea > Thermoproteota > Bathyarchaeia > EX4484-135 > EX4484-135 > EX4484-135. Next base: position 8,918 of record CAYNQQ010000019.1, read on the forward strand.
ATAGGGCTCGGGAGGGCCGCGGAGTACGTGGCCAAGGAGATAGGGCTCGAGCGCATAAGGAGGCGTGAGGAGGAGCTGACCGAGCAGTTCATAGAGGGGCTCCTCGAGATACCCAACGTGGAGGTCTACGGGGAGAAGGAGGACATGAGCGTGAAGGCAGGCGTGGTCTCGTTCAACATAAGGGGCTGGAGCAGCTACGATGTCTCCATGGCCCTGGACAGCGAGTTCAGGCCCCCGATACTCGTCAGGGCCGGCCATCACTGCGCCATACCGGCCTGCAGGGCCATTGGCGTCTACGAGCGGTACGGGGGGACCGTCAGGGCCAGCTTCCACTACTACAACACGCCTGAGGAGATAGAGGCGGCCATCAGGGCCATAAGGAAGCTCGCGGGCTCCTGAGCCCGCCCTCATATCTCGAGGCCGAAGGCCCTGAGGAACTCCTCTATCTTCCTCACCTCCCTGAGGAGCCTCCGGCCCTTATCCGTGATCTCGTACCTCGTCCTGCCGTCATCGGAGAAACGCCTGACCAGGCCCTTCTGCTCCATCTCCTCGAGGTAGCGGACGAGCCTATCGTGGGAGAGGTTGGCGCCATATAGTATCCTGGTCGGGCCAGCGGAGCCGCCCTCCTCCACCAGGACGGAGAGGATATCCGATATTATCCTGAGCCTCGACCTGTACTTCTTCGTCGGCCTCAAGCCGATATCACCCTGAGGAGCATCATGAGCATGCAGAGGAAGGCGAGGAGCTGGAGGATGTGGGCCGTCAGGTAGAGGGCGGCCAGGAAGTAAGATAGCATGAAGCAGGCGTGGGCCGCCGTGAGGAAGAGAAAGGCGAAGCTCACGAGGAAGGGATTGGCATCACGGCTGCTCAGGAAATTCGAGATGGTCCTGTACGTCAGGTAGATGAGCAGGCCCAACACCAGGCACTCCAAGACGGGGTGGTACCTGACGAACCTTATCAGGGCCTCCGGCTCCGGGGGCCTCTGGGCCGCTGCCAGGACCGGCAGGAGGACGAGAGCTGCCGCCCTCCGGCCTGGCTTCGCGTAGGAGTAGGCCAGATAGCCGTAGGCGAGGGCCTCGCAGCCGAACAGCACGAGACCCATGATCCTGCTGGCCAGGAGGATGGCCGTCCTGAGGGCAGGCCTGGCGAAGCCCGAGGTGACCAGGCAGATGAGGGCGAGGGAGGTCCCGTGTACCAGTAGGCCCACGGAGAGGGCGAGGAATGAGGCCGAGAGGCTCGCGAGGGCCTCCTCCCCGGATAAACGGTAGAACCTATAGGCATAGTGGCATATGGAGAGGGCCACCAGGCCTTCTATGACCTCGGCTGCCGAGCTGAAGGCGAGGAGCCAGTTCGACATCCAGGTCGGGCTCCGGAGGAGGATATAAAAGTCTTGCGCACCAATCGTCCAGACGCCTCATTCCTCATGTTTAAGAGGCCCCCGGGCTTTAGGAGGCATGGTGATGGTCTTGGAGGTGAGGAAGCTCCTCCTGCTCGCCCTCCTGGTAGGCCTCACGGCCACGGGCGCCTTGGCCTACGTGGGCATGGCATCCAGCAGGCCCCAGCAGCCCGCCAGCGGAGGCCAAGCTAACAGCGGCGAGGTCTTGGTGGAGAACATCCAGTTCCCGGGGGCCGTCCTCTCCGGCATACATAGGGGCGGGGGCCCCGTCGTCACGTACGCCCTGACGGCCTACGGGCCCGGCCACACGACCGTGCTGGCCTACACCGTGGTCTTCGCGGGCGTGGCCGAGGTCGCGAACAGGGCCCTGGTGGCCAGGGCAGCGGTGCTCAACGCCACCTGGTCCAACTCCGATTTCAGGGTGATAAGGCACGATGGGAAGCCCGTAGGCCTGGCCATGCTGTTCAGGCTCGAGGAACCAATCTACATAGAGTACGCGAACTCCTCGGGCCAGTCGGGCTACTACGAGGTCAACATGACGGTGGCCATCATGGCCTTCTACCACCCCGGCCTCAGGGAGACCATAATGGCCGTGTGCGGCCAGAACAGATCGCTCGTGGTCTACCAGGTCGAGGGAGGCATCATACTGGCCGTGGCCTTCAGGATCTCGGGCTGGCCCTCAGAGCCCTCGGGGACCAGGCTCCTTGCTGCCTTCGGGGTGAGGCTCAGGGCCGCGGCCTGGCTCGGCGAGGGAAAGGATAAGGAGAAGGCCGCCGTGAAATGGGTGGTGCCGTTCTGCGGCTCGACCAGGCCCAGGCTCGTGAGGGATAAAGCCCTGATAAGAGGTGTCTTCGCTTTCCTGCCCAGGGCGGCCATAGCCAACGAGACGGGCGGCTGGGAGCCCGTTAGGGCGGCCTGCCTCTACGTCGTCAAGGGCTTCGTTCTGAAGGTCGCCATAGCCGTCCCGAAGGCCAGCGATGTAATCTACCCGGCCGTCAGACAGCCCGGGCAGTAATCTCGCCCTCCCTGCCCCCATCCCAACGCTTATTTTTTCGCGCTCAAACATATGGAGAGTCATGGTCAGGAGGCCCCCCGATAGGTCGAGGGGCAGGAGGATCCCCGTGGACCCGAGGTGGCTCGAGGGGCTGCTCGAGGACCCAGGCCTGAAGGCAGAACTCGGCCTCGGGCCGGGGATCGGGCTCAGGGTGGTCTCCCACGTGAGGGTGGTTTATGCCAGGTCCCTCTGCCTCAGGTGCAAGGGCAAGGGTCTCTGTGGCAGGCCGGACTGCCCCTTCCTCGAGGCCCTCAGGTTCTTCTGCTCCTCCATGCCGGAGCTCGAGGG
>CAYNQQ010000020.1:0-11438 GCA_964399385.1 uncultured Candidatus Bathyarchaeia archaeon
TGCCCGAGGTGCTGACACCCCTGCCCTTCATACTCCCCCTCCAGATGCTCGCCTACTACGTGAGCGTGGAAAGAGGGCTCAACCCGGATAAACCGAGGAACCTGGCCAAATCCGTGACGGTAAAGTGAGCCATGAGCGTGAAGGAGGAGCTCAGGAGGAAGATCTGGGAGGGCCTCATGAGGGCCGGGGTAGCCAGGTTCCCCCTCCCCACCTACGGCCGGATACCCAATTTCGAGGGGGCCGGGGAGGCCGCCCTCAGGCTGAGGGGGCTCAGGGAATACCGGCGGGCCGAGGTGGTCTTCTGCAACCCCGATTCGCCCCAGAGGCCTGTGAGGGAGATGGTGCTGAGGGACGGGAAGACTCTCGTCATGGCCACCCCGAGGCTCAGGAAGGGCCTGCTCATCCTGAGGCCGGGGGATGTGCCGAGGAGGGGCCTGAGGGAGGCATCCACGATAAGAGGGGCCTTCAGGTTCGGCAGGCCCGTGAGGCCCTGGGAGGTGGAGGTGGACCTCAAGGTCGTGGGCTCGGTGGCCGTCTCGGAGGATGGGGGCAGGCTGGGCAAGGGGCACGGGTACAGCGACCTCGAATACGCCATACTTGTGGAGTGCGGGGCCCTGGGGCCCGAGACACCGATAATAACGACCGTCCACGAGCTCCAGGTCCTCCCAGCCGGCAGCATCCCCATGACGGAGCACGATGTACCCGTGGACATCATAGCCACGCCCGAGCGGGTCATAAGGACGGACACGCCCTACGCCCGCCCGAGGGGCATAAATTGGTCCCTGGTGACGGAGGACATGCTCCGCGAGATGCCGTTGCTCGCCGAGCTAAGGCAGAAAAAGAGGGGGCCTACTCGGTGATGAACTCTATGTCCTTTACTGCCGACCTGGCCTCATCAAACCTGGCCTCGAACTCCTCCATGAAATCCCTCATCAGCTCGACGGCGTAGGTCTTGCACTCACCGCATATCCTGGCCCCCGAGCGGCATTCCTCGTATATCTCATCGAGCTCCCTGTCGTCCTCTATGAGGTGCTGTTTGAAGAGCTCGAAGACGACGCATCTCTCGGGCTGGCCGCCCTTGGCCCTCTGCTCGGCCAGGGAGCCCCTCCCGCCCGTGAGGGCCTTCCATATCTTCTTCTCTATGGAGCTCGGTTCCTCGGGAAGCCAGATGCAGGACTCGGGCCTGGACTTGCTCATCTTAAGCGAGCCGTCCAGGGAGGGCGTGAACTTGTGGTATATGCTGGCCGGTGGGAGGAAGCCGAACTCTGAGCGCGTCCTCCTGACGAGGTCCCTGGTGAGCCTTATGTGCGGGTCCTGATCTATGCCCACGGGTATTATGCCCGGCATCTTCCCCCTGGCCTGGGGGTAGAGTATGTCGGCCGCGTCCAGCAGGGCCCCTATTATCTTGCCCGGCGTGAGCTGGCCGTAGATGGCCTCCAACTCGGCCATGGTGACCTTGGCCGAGAAACGCGCCATGAGCCGCAGGACGGTCCTGTTCTCGGATTGGAAGTAGAACTTCGTCCTATCCGGGTCTATGCCGAGGGCCACGTAGGCCGGTATGTAGAACTCAAGGGCCCTCCTCCTGGCCTCCTGGAGGGTCAGGTCTCTCGTGGCCACGGCCTCGAGGTCGGCCACGAGGAGGTAGGCCTCCTTCGCCCCGGCATCCTGGAAATACCTGAAGTTCTCTATGACCATCCTTGTCCCGAGGTGGAGCTTCTCGGCGGAGGGCATTATGCCCGTCAGGACGTAGAAGGGCCTGCGCTCCCTTATGGCATCCGCTATTGCCCTAAGGTCCCTATGGCAGAACACTATTTTACGCCTCATCAGCTTATTGGGCCTCGGCAGGGCCTTGAGCATCTCATCGGTGAATACCTCGAGGCCGAAATGCTCTATTATGCGCACGTAATCCTCGGGCAGCTCGGAGCCCCAGGGGTCAATCAGCGGGCCCTTCCTCGCCCTTGCCACAATAAGGACCACCGCCCCTGGTCTACCCGACCGGGCGATAAAAAGCTAATCCTCAGGAGGGCCTCCCGCGGCCCGAGGAGGACCGGCCCCGAGCTTGCCCATCCTACACCCGCGCGCTGGAGGGTGATGCGCTATCTGTGCTGCCCGGCCGCAGGGACGGGTATGCCGATACCCCGGCGGGGGTGATGGAGACGGGCGAGTGGCTCACCCTGGTACCGCCCCTTGACCTGGCTTAAGCATATCCATGAGGCTTAAGCCCATAGGGCGGGCCCCGCCATGAGGTTCGAGAGGGCCGATAGGCGCGAGGTCATCAGGTGGTGGTCCGAGCGCTTCGGCGTGCCGGAGGAGGTGTTCGAGCCCTACGATTTCTTCATGAAGGGGAAGAACACCATCTGGGCCCTAAGGAGGACGGAGAAGCTCCCCACCGGCCTGAGGTTCGAGGCCTTAGGCATGGTGATCATGAGGAAGGGGAAGTTCGGCTGGAAGCCCACCACAAACGCTATACAGGTGTTCGGCCGCTACGCCACCAAGAACGTGGTGGAACTCACGGAGGAGCAGATGAGGGTCTTCGTGGCGGGAGGGGATGTGGAAGGGCCTTTCGAGGGCCTTGAGGAAGGTTATGTGGTGGTCAAGTACAGGGGCAAGCCACTCGGCTGTGGCCTCTACAGGCGCGGCGTGCTGAAATCACAGGTCCCGAAGGTGAGGAGGCGCCTCGAGCTCATCTGATGGCAGCTAAGGTTATTAAGGCCCGGGCGGGTCCTATCCTCCCGCTAATGGAGGGAGAGGTCATGGCCAGAGGGCCGAGGTACAACGTGCCCTACAGGAGGAGGCGGGAGGGCAAGACGAACTACAGGCGTAGGTATAAGCTCCTCCTCTCCGGCCTGCCGAGGCTGGTGGCCCGCAGGACGCTGAGGCACATGATAGCCCAGATAGTAGAAGCGAGGCCCGAGGGAGATCACGTCCTCGTTTCGGCCCACTCGAAACAGCTCGTGCGTGATTTCGGCTGGAAGGGCTACTGCGGCAACACGCCCGCCGCCTACCTCACGGGCCTCCTCTGCGGCCTGAGGGGGGCCGAGGCCGGCATAGAGAAGGCCATCCTCGACATAGGCCTCCAGAGGCCCGTGAGGGGCGGGCGCGTCTTCGCGGTCGTGAAGGGCGTCATAGACGGCGGGGTGGAGATCCCCTGCGACCCGAGCGTCCTCCCGGACGAGGACCGGATAAGAGGCGTCCACATAGCCGAGTACGCCAGGGAGCTGGCCGAGAAGAACCCGGCCGCCTACGAGCGCTTCTTCTCGCAGTACCTGGCCAGGGGCCTGAGGCCGGAGGAACTGCCCCAGCACTTCGATGAGGTTAAAGCCAGGATACTCCAGGCATTCGGGGGTGGCGGGGGATGAGCAGGTCGCTGGCCAAGGAGAGGCTCGAGGAGTGGAGACCCAGGACCAGGGTGGGCAGGCTGGTCTACGAGGGCAGGATAACGAGCCTCGAGGAGCTCTTCGCCGAGGGCTACAAGATAACGGAGCCCGAGATAGCCGATGCCCTCGTGGAGAACCTCCAGGAGGAGGTCGTCACCATAAACCTCGTTCAGAAGCAAACGGACGCTGGCGAGAAAACACGCTTCAGGGCCGTGGTGGCCGTGGGGAACGAGGACGGCGTCATAGGGCTCGGCTCGGGCAAGGCCAGGCACATAAGAGTTGCCATAGATAAGGCATCCCTCGACGCGAGGAAGAACCTGATAATAGTGAGGAGGGGCTGCGGGAGCTGGGAGTGCGGCTGCGGGCGCCCGCATTCCCTGCCCTTCAGGGTCGAGGGCAAGTGCGGGGCCGTGAGGGTGGTCCTCCTGCCGGGCCCGAGGGGCCTCGGCCTCGTGGCCGGGGAGACAGCCAAGATAATACTGAGGCTGGCGGGCATAAAGGACTGCTGGACGAGGGCCTACGGGCCCACGAGGACGGTGCCGTCCTACGCCTACGCCGTCTTCGACGCCCTTAAGAAGACCTACGAGATGGTCGTACCGGAGGATTGGGCGTGATGGGGGAGAAGGGCAGCAAGCTCCTCGCGGTCGTGAGGATAAGGGGGACGGTGAACGTCCCCAAGCCGGCCCAGCACACCATGGCCCTCCTCGGCCTCCACAAGAACTGCCATGCCACCCTCATAGACGATAGGCCCTCCTACCTCGGGATGCTGAGGAAAGCCCAGGTCTGGCTCACCTGGGGCGAGATAGACCTCGAGACCCTCATCGAGCTCCTGAGGAGGAGGGGGCGCCTTAAAGGCAATAAGCCCATAACGGACGAGTACGCCCAGAAGCTCGGCTTCAAGGACCTCGAGGACCTCGCGAGGGCCATCTACGAGCTCAGGGTGGATTTCAGGAAGCTCCCGGACGTGAAGCCCGTCTTCAGGCTCCACCCGCCGAGCGGTGGTTATAAGGGCAAGATAAAGCGCAGCTACAAGGAGGGCGGGGTCTGGGGCTACAGGGGAGAAGCCATAAACGAGCTCCTCAGGAGGATGATGTAGGGCCAGCTTCTATCCCGAAGAGGTACTTCAGCACCAGCCTGTAGCCTATCCTCCAGAGGAAGAAGGTGAACAGGAGCAGCACGAAGAACACGAAGAGGGATGAGGAGATTATCAGGAACTTGAGGCTGAAGGGGAGGCCGAGGAAACCGGTCAGGGAGAGGCCCCCGGTGGTCTCCTCGAGCATGTACAGGAGGCCGGCTATGAGGGTCAGCATGAGCGATGCGGCAAGACCACCGCATATTATCTTGGCCAGCACTTCTTCCCTCATGCTCTATCGTGGGGTCTCTTAAAATAACATATAAGCTTTTTCAGGCCCAGCCAGCCCTCGATTTCAGCCTCGGGAACCTCCTGCGTTTTATCTTGAAGCCCCCTCCGCCCGCGGAGATGACCCTGAAATCGTCAGTCAGCCCCTGCTTGTAGAGGAACTTCTTGAGGAGCTGCCTCACCCTCCTCCTTATGCCTTTTTCCTCCTCGACCTCGAGGTGTATCTCCCTCCCCTCCACCAGGGCCTCACAGCCCAACTTCTCCCCGAGGAAGGAGGCCAGCTGGTCAACGAGGGACCTCGGGACCTGGGCCTGTCCTGCCTCCTCCACGCTTTCCTCCTCGCCTTCTTCCCCGCCCTCCACGGCTGTCTCTGCCTGTTCCTCTTCCTCCTCCGGGCCCGGGAGCTCGCTGGCGTCCACGGTTATTCTCATTCCCCACACCCCAGGCCAGGGGGCGCCAGGGCATAAAACCGGTTCGGTCGCGTAGCCCTTATCTCGGCCCGCGGGCCCTATTGACACGGTGATGAGAGAGGGAGTCACCGGAGCCCTGTGGGGCCGTGAGGAGACCCGACGAGGCTGAGGGCGGAGGAGGTCCCGGCCTTGGGCCGTGAGGAGCCGGAGGTGGTCAGGGAGGCCCTGCTCTACGAGCCCCTGAAGGGGGGCAAGGTCAGGTGCCTCACCTGCGAGCGGAGGTGCGTCTTAGAGCCAGGCCAGAGGGGCTTCTGCAGGACCAGGGAGAACAGGGACGGCGTCTTGTACACCCTCGTCTACGGGGACATATCGAGCTTATCCGCGAACCCGATAGAGAAAAAGCCCTTCTTCCACTTCTGGCCCGGGAGCGTGGCCCTAACCGCCGGGACCTGGTCCTGTAATTTCACGTGCCCCTGGTGCCAGAACTACGACATAAGCAAGGTGGAGCCCGACCCCGCGAGGGCCAATTACGTGAGCCCTGGGAAGTTCATAAGGATGGCGAGGTATTACAGGTGCCAGGGCACCTCCATATCCTTCAATGAGCCCACCCTCCTATTCGAGTGGAGCCTCGATGTCTTCAGGATAGCGAGGGCCGAGGGCCTGTACAACAACTACGTCTCCAACGGCTATATGACCGAGAGAGCCCTCGAGATGCTGGCCGAGGCCGGCATGGATGCCATAAAATTCGATATGAAGGGCGGTCCCGAGGCCTACAGGCGTTATTGCGCCGCCGACGCCGAGGTCGTCTGGAGGAACATAAGGAAGGCCAGGGAACTCGGCCTCCACGTCGAGGTGGTGACGCTCGTCATCCCGGGCGTGAACGATGACGAGGAGACCATACGCCGGATAGCGAGAAGGCTCATCGAGGCCGCTGGCGAGGACACGCCCATCCACTTCACGCGGTATTACCCTGCCTACAAGTTCACGGCTCCTCCGACGCCCGTCAAGACGCTGGAGTGGGCACACGGCGTAGCCAGGGAGGAGGGGCTCAATTTCGTCTACATAGGGAACGTGCCTGGGCACCCACTCGAGGATACCTACTGCCCTGACTGCGGCGAGCTGCTCATAAAGAGGTACGGTTTTGCCGTCTTGAAATACCGCCTCACGGCCCAGAAGAGGTGCCCGAGGTGTGGCCGCGAGATACCCGTGGTGGGCGAGCACGTGAGGAGCCTCAGGGGCCTCCTCGACATGATGGTCTTTTAGGGCTTCTCCCACAAGCACTTATGCCCCTGGGCCCCACCCGGGTGCGGGTGATGGACGTGAGGGTGTTCGATTACCGTGAGGTCGAGCTCGAGCCCGTGGAGATGGAGGGCTGCAGGGGCGTCAAGGTCAGGTGGCTGCTGAGGACGGAGCACGGGGCCGAGAAGTTCTGGATGAGGGTTTTCGAGGTCGAGCCGGGGGGCTACACGCCTTACCACACCCATCCCTGGGAGCACGAGGTCTTCGTCCTCGAGGGGGAGGGGGCCGTCGTGGATGAGGAGGGCAGGGAGCACCCGATAAGGCCGGGCACGGTCGTGTTCGTGGCCCCAAACGAGCCCCACCAGTTCAGGAACAAGGGCAATACGATCCTAAAGTTCATATGCCTCGTCCCAGCACACCCCTGACCGCCGGGGGCGTGGGGATGGAAGAGGGACCGGTAATTCACTTGGATAGCCGGAGCTTTGACGAGGTGGTCGGGAGTTCCGATAAGCCCGTGGTGGTGGATTTCTGGGCCGAGTGGTGTAGGCCGTGCCTGGTGATGGCGCCCATCTACGAGGAGGTGGCCAGGGAGCTGGCCGGGAGGGCCGTGTTTGCGAAGGTCAACGTGGACGAGGCCCCCGAGCTGGCCGAGAGGTTCAACATAATGGCCATACCCACCATAATGGTCTTCGTGAACGGCCGGCCTGTGGATAGGCTGGTGGGGGCCGTCGGGAAGGAAGGGCTACTCGCCTTCCTCTCGAAGCACATAAGGCCATGAGAAGGGCATGGCGGGAAGGGTTAAGAAAGACCGGCCGACCGCCTGTGACGAGGGGGCTTGGGAGCAGACCTGGGGAGCCTGCTCGCGAGCACGAGACACAGGACCGTGGGCCTTGACCCATCTGGCTCTCAGGCGAGGCCCTCGGGATGGGCCCTCATGGAGGGGCTCGAGGTCAAGGCGAGGCTGCTCAGGAGCGATGCGGAGCTGATAGAGCTGACAGCCGGCAGGAGGCCGGAGCTCGTGGCCATAGACGCCCCCCTGAGCTGGCCGGAGGAGGGCTATATGAGGGAGGTGGACAGGCTCATGCACAAGGCAGGGCTGCCCGTCCTGCCGCCCCTCTTCCCGGCCATGAGGGCCCTCACGGCCAGGGGCATAAGGCTGGCCGAGGCCCTGAGGTCGCTCGGCCTCGAGGTCATAGAGGTCCACCCGGCCTCCACCAGGAAGGTCCTGGGCCTGCCCGTGAAGAACAGGAGGGCCATCCAGGAGGCCCTGATCGACCTCGGCCTCAGGGGTGATGTGGAGGACAGGGAGCTCAGCATGCACGAGCTGGATGCCGTAACGGCGGCTCTCACGGCCTACATCCATCTCCTCGGCCTATCGGAGGTCATCAGGGCCGGGGACGGGGAGATCTACGTGCCGAGGAGGGACGTGCGGTGGCGCACGAGGGGAGGCTGAGGGAGGCCGTCCTCTACGCGATAAACGCCGGCTTCCAGCTCTGCCCGGATGCCCTGGAGTTCCTCAGGAGCCTGCCGGGCCACCTGGACCCGCTCGAGGTCGTCAGGAAGGCCATCTCGGCCTCGGGGGACAAGGATTTCCTGGGCAAGGACGACCTGAAGAGGGCGATCCTGCCCGACCGCCCCGTAGAGGTCCTGAAGCCCGAGAAGGCCGTTTCGGCCAGCGAGATCGAGGCCGAGGTGGAGGTCATCCTCGATCCCACCAAGGAGGTGAGTTCCGCCGGGACCGTGGAGGGCTTCCTGGATTACTTCAGGAGCAGGTTCGAGAAGCTGGCGGCCCTCCTCAGGAAGAGGATGGATGCGAGGGATGCCGTCTCCATATCGCTCGCCCTCAGGTCGAGGCCTAACTCCGAGGTCAAGCTGATAGGCATGGTAAGGGAGAAGAGGGAAGGCGATGACAAAATAGTCCTCGTCCTCGAGGACGACGGGGCGAGCGTCACCGTCCTCTTCACCCCGAGGGGGGATGCCGCTGCCTACCGGGAGGCCGTGAGCGTGGTGCCCGACCAGGTTGTCTGCGTGAGGGCCGTGAAGCTCCAGGGCGACCTCTTCCTGGCCAAGGGGCTGGCCTGGCCCGATATACCGCTCGTGGAGGAGAAGCCCAGGCCAGCCGCCCCAATCTACGCCCTCCTGATCTCGGACCTCCACTACGGGAGCAGGAGCTTCCTGAGAAAACCCTTTGAACGCCTCATATCCTGGCTCAGGGGGGGCTCGGGCGGCCCCCTCGGGGAGCTGGCCAGGGCCGTGAAGTACGTGGTGGTGGCCGGGGACCTCGTGGAGGGGATAGGCGTCTACCCGGGCCAAGAGAAAGAACTCGAGGTCCCGGACATATATGCCCAGTACGAGGGGGTGGCCTCCCTCCTGGCCAAGCTACCGGACTGGGTGGAGGTCATCCTCGTGCCCGGGAACCACGATGCGTGCCGCAGGGCCCTCCCCCAGCCAGCCGTCCCCAAGAAGTACGCAGGTCCCCTCTACGAGGATGATAGGTTCCTCGTCCTCGGCAACCCGGCCCTCGTCTCCCTCCACGGAACGAGGTTCCTCATCTACCACGGGAACAGCTTCGACGATTTAGCCCTGACCGTCCCCGGCCTCGGGTTCGACCAGCCCCTGGACATGATGAGGCTCGTCCTCAGGGCGAGGCACCTGGCCCCTATTTACGGGCTCAAGACCCCGATAGCCCCCATGCCCGAGGACCTTCTCGTGGTGGAGGAGGTGCCCGATGTCTTCCACACGGGCCACGTCCACGTCTCGGCCCTCGGGAGCTACAGAGGGGTCCTCCTGGTCAACTCCGGCTGCTGGCAGGAGCAAACCGACTACCAGAGGTCGAGGGGCATAAAACCCACGCCCGGCAAGGCTGTCCTCGTGGACCTCTCGAGCCTCAGGGCCGTGGAGCTCGATTTCACCAAGCCCGGCCTCCTGGCCTGAAGAAAGCAGACTGGCCTGACGGGAAGAGAGGAGAAAAAATCCCTGGGGCTCAGAAGACGGTGAGCCTATCCATCGGGTAGACGACGGCCTCCTTTATGCTCTTCAGCCTCAGGACGGCCTGCAGGACGCGGGCGACCCCTATCCCGCAGCCGCTGTGGGGCTTTGGGTCCTCGTAAGTGCGCCAGAAGTCCAAGTACCAATCCCAATCAGCTATATCGCCTCCCTTGGCTATGAGGCGCTTGTACATATCGCTCTCCAGCAGGCGCTCGAGGAGCCTCGGGTACCTGTACTCCCTTTCGGCCGAGCCCACGGCCTCGCCCGAGAAGGGGAGCTCGAGATCGGCCGAGATGACCACGCTCGGGTCCTCCGGGTCCTCGATCATGTTGAAGAACTTCAGGTGCTTGGGCCAGTGCGTTATGAAGATGGGGCCGAGTTCGCCGGCGAGCGCCTTCTCGTGATAGCTCTTCAGGTCATCACCGTACTCGAGGTCGAAGCCGTGGTCGTTGAGCCAGCCTATCGCGTCCTCGTACCTCATCCTCACGTAAGGGGGCTTGAACTGCTCCAGCCATTCCTCGTCCACCCCGAACGGCTCGAGGAGGTCCTGCCCCTCCTCCAGGATGCACCTGACGCCTCCCCAGACCGTGTTCTCTATGTGCTTTAGGAGCTCGTTGAACCTCCCCACGTGTTCGAACTCGAAGAGCGAGAACTCGGTGAGATGCCTATCGTCAACATCGGGCTCGGCCCTGAAACTCCTTATCAGCGTGAAGACCCTTCCGAGGAACTGCGATAGCACCTCGAGCTGGAGCTGGGCGGTCTGCGTGAGGTAGGTCTTGCGGCCGAAGTAATCGAGCTCGAACATCGTATCTATGTTCTCGCAGGCCCCCGTGGCCTTGGTTATGTGAGGGGCCTGGATCTCGATGAAGCCGGCGTCATACATGTAGGCCCTGAAGCCCTTCAGAAGGAGGTGCTCTATCTTCGCCAGCGCAGCCCTCTGAGCCCACCAGGACGCCTCCACGAAAGCCTCTCCGGGGAGAGAGGGCAGCCCTTATAAGCATTACCGTCAAGGGCGTGGGAATGACCTTAACAGGAGGGGAGGGGGGTGAAACAAACCCCGGGCCAGGGCCGCTATCGGCCCCTTGAGCTCCCTGAGGTTCTGGACTATGATGTCGGGGACCTCCCCCGCGAGGACCATCCCGGCCCGCCCGCACCGGCCCCTACGGGGCCTGACCACCAGGGCCACGGGCATCCCAATCCTCCTGGCGCCCACCACATCCCTGGCGGCATCACCCACCATGAGGGCCTCGCCGGGCCCGCAGCCAGCCTCGGAGAGGGCGGCCCTGAAGATGCCCTCGTCCGGCTTCAGGCACCCCACCTCATCGGATATAACGACCACGTCAAGGTAGTCCATCAGGCCGTGCTCGGTCAGAGCGTGCCTGAGGACCTCAGAGTCCGCATCGGAAATCACGCCGGTCTTGAGGCCGAGCTCCCGGCAGAAGGAGAGCACCTCGAGCGAATCCCCATAGGGCCGGGCTCCCTTCCTGAACGTCTCCACCAGGATGGCTATGGCCTCCGATAGATCGTGCCGTCCCAGCTCGAAGCCCCTGTCGGCCAGGACCTCCGCCAGGGCGACGCCGAAGAGCTCTCTAATGGGCATGAAGTTCCCGCGCCCCCACCTGAGCTCGGCCCGCCTGTCCCAGGCTTCGTGGATCTCGCCCGCGTCCAGCCCTCTTATGCCGAGCCTGGACAGTATCTCCTCCGTGGCCCTCAGGTGGAGGCCCTCGGCGTCCAGGAGGGTCCCGAAGGCATCGAAGAAGACAGCCCTGAGGACGCCCGAGCCCACGGCACCAGCCCCACGCACGGATGGCGCAACATCTTTATAGACCTGAGGCCAGGAGAGAAGCGGCCGGGGTCCCCTAGCCTGGTATGGGGGTGGCCTGCTAAGCCACTGGGCGCAAGCCCGCCCGGGTTCAAATCCCGGCCCCGGCGCCAAAGATCCGCTTCATCATAATAAAGTCGGTCAAATGCTTCATTATTAAGAGAATCTGGGAGAACTCGGAACTCCTCCCGTTAATGACTTTCAAACGCAGCCGCCAGCCTGTCCTCTTCTTCCCCTATGAT